>NZ_JBHTSA010000095.1:0-30838 GCF_042795405.1 Streptomyces sp. NPDC056480
GTGGCAGGCTGATCACAGCCTGCCACGCCCGTCTCGTCGTCCGGTGACCGGAGGGGTCGCTCAGCCGGTCGCTCAGCCGGCCGCGCGGGCGGCCATGCGGGCCTTGCGGGCGGCGAGCTTCTCGTCGAACTTGCTGGCCTCGGAGTCCAGGCCGTTCATGTACAGCCCCAGCTCCTCCTGGGCCTGCAGCCCCTCCGGCCCGAGGCCCTCGATCTGGAGGACCTTCAGGAAGCGGAGGACGGGCTGGAGCACGTCGTCGTGGTGGATGCGCATGTTGTAGATCTCGCCGATCGCCATCTGCGCCGCCGCCCGCTCGAAGCCGGGCATGCCGTGTCCGGGCATCCGGAAGTTGACCACGACGTCCCGCACGGCCTGCATGGTCATGTCGGGGGCGATCTCGAAGGCCGCGCCGAGCAGGTTGCGGTAGAAGACCATGTGCAGGTTCTCGTCGGTGGCGATCCGGGCCAGCATCCGGTCGCAGACCGGGTCGCCGGACTGGTGGCCGGTGTTCCGGTGCGAGATGCGGGTGGCGAGCTCCTGGAAGGCGACGTACGCCACGGAGTGCAGCATCGAGTGGCGGTTGTCGGACTCGAAGCCCTCGCTCATGTGCGCCATCCGGAACTGCTCCAGCTTGTCCGGGTCGACGGCGCGCGAGGCGAGCAGGTAGTCGCGCATCACGATGCCGTGCCGGCCCTCCTCGGCGGTCCAGCGGTGCACCCAGGTGCCCCAGGCGCCGTCGCGGCCGAAGAGGCTGGCGATCTCGTGGTGGTAGCTCGGGAGGTTGTCCTCGGTGAGCAGGTTGACGACGAGGGCGATCTTGCCGATCTCGGTCACCTTGGACTGCGCCGGGTCCCAGGCCTCCCCGTCCTCGAAGAAGCCGGGGAAGTTACGGGCGTCGGACCACGGCACGTACTCGTGCGGCATCCAGTCCTTGGTGACCTTCAGGTGCCGGTTGAGCTCCTTCTCCACGACCTCTTCCAGCGCGTAGAGCAGCCGCGCGTCGGTCCACCCTGTCGAGCTGCCGAGGTGGGGAGAGGTGAGCGTCACGGGGACTCCTGGGGACGGAGAGGGGACATGCGGGCATACCTACGAATCCGTAGGTTACGAGACCGTAGGTTAAGGCTCCGTAAGGCGTCGGCCAAGCCCGTCCCGGCGATGTCCGGTTACGTTCCGTTATGTGCGCTGCTCCGGCGGGGCGCCGGAGACGCAGGTCACGTCCTGGGTGCCCGGTGGAGGTCCTCCGAAAAACTACGCAGAGCAGACGCCCGGCGGCTCGGCGCAGTCGGCCGACGGCCCGAAGCGGATGGCTTTCCGGGGCCCGGCTGCGGGCACGGTGTCCGGGGCGCGGGGGTCCAGAGGCAGGGCTCCGGGCCGGGGTCGGTGTGAGCAACCCGATCAAGGGCGCCCTGCGTCGCCTCCCGTCCGCCGTCCGCCGTCCGCCGTCCGCCGTCCGCCGTCCGCCGTCCGCCGTCCGCCGTCCGCCGTCGACCGCCGCAGCCGCAGCATGTGGCTGCCGGCCGGGGCGGTCGACGCGCACGGTGGCGACGGGGGCTCGCCCCCGTCCTCGCTCCGGGCGGCGGCTGTACCGAGTCCTGGGCGTTGCTCCACCGCTAGCCCGTGCCTTGCCGATCGGGCCGGGCACCCCTGGAGCCCGGCGCGAGCCGGTCCTACCGGGGGCTCGACACCGCTTCCCGCACCTCCTCCGCCGTCGTCGGCCGCAGCTCACCGTCGAGCAGCAGCCAGCGGGTGATCCCCAGCGACTCCAGGAACGCCACGTCGTGGCTCGCCACGATCAGCGCCCCCTCGTACGCGTCGAGGGCCGCCGTCAGCTTCCGTACCGACGCCATGTCCAGGTTGTTCGTCGGCTCGTCCAGCATCAGCAGCTGAGGAGCCGGCTCCGCGAGGAGCAGCGCCGCGAGCGTCGCCCGGAACCGCTCCCCGCCCGACAGGGTGCCGACGGGCTGGTCCGCCCGTGCTCCCCGGAACAGGAACCGGGCCAGCCGCGCCCTGATCGCGTTCCCCGTCGCCGTGGGCGCGAACCGGGCCACGTTCTCCACCACGCTCAGCCCGTCGTCGAGGACATCGAGCCGCTGCGGGAGGAAGCGGAGCGGCACCCGCGCCTCCGTCTCGCCCGAAACGGGCTCGAGCTCCCCGGCGACCGTCCGCAGCAGCGTCGTCTTCCCGGCGCCGTTCCTGCCGACCAGCGCGATCCGCTCCGGACCGCGCAGCTCGAACTCGCCGGCCACCCGGGCCCCGTACCGCAGCTCCAGGTTCCGCAGGAACAGCACCTCGCGGCCCGGCGGTACCGAGGTGCGCGGCAGTTCGACGCGGATCTCGTCGTCGTCCCGCACCGCCTCCACAGCGGCGTCGAGCCGCTCCCGGGCCTCCGAGAGGCGCTCGGTGTGCAGCGCCTTGTGCTTGCCGGCCGAGACCTGGGCCTCGCGCCTGCGGTTGTTCGCCACGATCTTCGGAACGACCTTGTTCTCGAAGCTCTTCTGCCCGTACCGCTTCCTGCGGGCCAACTTCATCTGGGAATCCGAGAGTTCCCGCTTCTGCCGCTGGACGTCCGCCTCGGCGACGCGGACCATCCGCTCCGCCGCGTCCTGTTCGGCGGCGAGCGCGGCCTCGTAGTCGGAATAGGTGCCGCCGTACCAGGCGACGGTGCCGTCCCGCAGATCGGCGATCTGGTCGACGCGCTCCAGGAGTTCGCGGTCGTGGCTGACCACCACCAGGACTCCGGACCAGTTCTCCACCGCCTCGTACAGCCGTGCGCGGGCGTGCAGGTCCAGATTGTTGGTCGGCTCGTCGAGGAGCAGCACATCGGGCCGGGCGAGCAGCAGCGCGGCGAGGCGCAGCAGTACGGACTCGCCGCCGGAGACCTCGCCGACGGTCCGGTCGAGACCGACGGCCCCGAGCCCGAGCTGGTCGAGGGTGGCGAGGGCCCGCTCCTCGACGTCCCAGTCGTCGGCGAGGGCGGTGAAGTGCTCCTCGGCCGCGTCGCCCGCCTCGATGGCGTGCAGGGCGGCCCGCTTCGCGTCGATGCCGAGGATCTCGTCCACGCGCCGGGAGGTGTCCAGAACCAGGTTCTGGGGGAGGTAGCCGAGCTCGCCGGTGACCCGGACCGTGCCGGAGGCCGGGGTCAGCTCGCCGGCGATCAGCTTCAGGAGCGTGGACTTGCCGGAGCCGTTGAGCCCGACGAGCCCGGTGCGGCCGGGGCCGACCGTGAGCCGGAAGTCGTCGACGACCTCGGTGCCGTCGGGCCAGGAGAAGGAGAGCGAGGTACAGGTGATGAACGTGGGGTGATGCGCCATGGAGGCCTCCCGGATGCGTGAGCGCAGACGTGACGTGATGCGACGCGTGGAGACACCGGGGCGCGGGCTGTCTGTCGTCAGAACGGCTCGTACGCCGAGGTCGAGAACGGCACACGCGGCACAGGGGGCACGCGCGGCACGGTGTCTCGCAACCTCAGACGAGCAACGTCCTTCTCCGATCAGACGACGACGTGGACGTGATGAACGGTAGGCCGGGGAGTACGAGGGGGGCAAACGAATTACGGGCCGCCCCGGAGGCGATCGCTACGGGTGCTCGCGCAGCAGCTCCGCCAGATCCTGGTCCCAGTCCAGGTACTGGTGCTCGCGCCCGGCCGGCACCAGGTGCTGCGAGCGCTCCAGGAAACGGCGCAGTTCCGACGTCCGGACGTGGACCATGGCCACGCCCTCCGGGGCGTGGAACTCGACGACCGTGCGGTCGTACCCGTACGGGCGGAGGCGGACGTCCCCGACACCGGCCGGGCGCTCGACGCCCTGGACGAGCAGCTCACGCGCGAAGGCCCAGGAGACCTCGACACCCTCCAGGGTCGCCGGAGGAGGGAACGCCATGCTGACGGCGTACGGGTCCTCGCGGTCGTACCGCAGGGTGGCGGGGACGGTCTCCATCCGCGGAGCGGATGCGACCAGACGGGCCTGGACGGCCTGCTCGATGACGGCGGACACGACCGGCTCCTTTCACGCGGACTTCGGATCCTGTGCGTCTCCCCGACACCAGGGCACCTGACACCTGACAAGACGAGCGGAGCGGCCGGAACGTGCACTCCGGATGTGCGTGAGCTGCGTCACGGCCGCGTCGAAGTCCGGGCGCGGCGCCGTGGCCGGCTGATCGCCGCAGTCCAGCGCCGGTCAGCGTGCTTCGGCCACGTCGTCGTCGGGCTCGGCGCAGGGACCGGAGTGGTCGCAGTACGGCTGGTTTCCGGAGGCCCCGCAGCCGCAGAGCATCACCCGTGTCTCGTGCCGGTCGCCGGACGCGCCGCTCACGAGCAGGTCCCCGCGCATCACGAGCTGGCCGGACGGCGTCCGGCGGACGGAGGTGGGGGAGTCGGGGTGCTCGACGGAGTCGTCCGCCGGGTGGTACTGCAGTGCCCCGGAGGGGCAACGGCGGACGACCTCCGCCACCAGACCGGCCTCGGCGGCGTCGGGCAGCACCCACGGACGCCGGGAGAGATCGAAGACCTCGGGCAGCCCGTGCACGCACTCGGCCGCGTGCAGACACCGGCGCGGCTCGAAGGTGACGGTGATGCCCTCGCCCTCGTACTCCTTGAGCTTCGGCTTCTCGTCGGGTGCTCGCTCGCCCGTACGGTCGGTCATGGCACCCAGCCTAGGAACGCTCGCCGGGGGACGCACCCTGGACGGGGAGGGGCCGGGGGCACTAGCTTCCGGCGCCATGACGTCCATGGGGAACACGAGACGAATGATGTCGGTGGGACTGATCGGGGCGGCGCTCGCGCTGACCCTGGCCGCACCCGCGCGAGCCGGGGAGACCCCCACGGCGGCGACCGACACGCACACGGCGGGCTGGCAGCTGACGCCGACCGGTACCGACGCCCGGTTCCGCGGGCTCGCGCCCGTCGACCGCAGGACCGCCTGGGCCGCGGGCTCGAAGGGCACGGTGCTCCGGACCACCGACGGCGGCCGGAGCTGGCGGGACGTCTCACCGCCCGGTGCGGGCGAGCTGGAGTTCCGTGACGTGGAGGCGTTCGACGCCCGCCGGGCCGTCGTCCTCGCCATCGGGGAGGGCGAGGCCTCGCGCGTGCTGCGCACCGAGGACGGTGGCGCCACCTGGACCGAGTCCTTCCGCAACACCGATCCGCGGGCCTTCTACGACTGCATGACCTTCTTCGACCGCCGGCACGGACTCGCCATGAGCGACCCGGTCGACGGCAGGTACCGCATCCTCTCCACCCGCGACGGCGGCCGTTCCTGGCAGGTGCTGCCGAACACCGGGATGCCGGACGCGCTCCCCGGTGAGGCGGGCTTCGCCGCGAGCGGCCAGTGCCTGGTGTCGGCCGGGCCGAGGGACGTATGGCTGGCGACGGGCGGCGGCGCCACCGCGCGCGTGCTCCACTCCGCCGACCGGGGGCTGACCTGGACCGTCACCGACACGCCGATCCCGGCGGGCGACCCGGCCCGTGGCGTCTTCGGCCTCGCCTTCCGCGACCGCGCGCACGGCATCGCCGTCGGCGGCGACTACCGCAAGGACCAGCCGTCCCCGCAGGCCGGCGCGGTCACCGGGAACGGGGGCCGTGGCTGGCGCGCCTCGGCCACGCCGCCGCCCGCTTACCGCTCCGGCGTCGCCTGGCTCCCGCACAGCCGGAACGCGGCGCTCGCCGTCGGCCCGACCGGCACGGACCTCACCACCGACGGCGGCCGCACCTGGCGCACGGTCGACACCGGCTCGTACGACACGGTGGACTGCACGCCGGACGGCTCCTGCTGGGCGGCGGGTGAGAAGGGCAGGATCGCCCGACTGGGCCGCCACTGACGGGAGGGGCGCCGGGGGCGGCCGCCGGAAGGGACCGTCAGGGCCGCCGGGGGCCGCCGGGGGCCGCCGGGAGGGCCGCTGTGGAGAGGTCGCTGAGGAGAGGCCGATCAGGAGAGGCCGCTCAGGAGGGAAGCTGCTCCCGGAACGCGGCGAGTTCCTCGGTGGTCCTGGTCGCGTAGAACTCCGTGATCCGGTACGCGCAGACGCCCTCGACGCTGAACGGGTCGGCCGCCACGATCCTCTCGATCTCCGCGCGGTCGACCCCGGCGGCCAGGATCACGCCGCCGTCGCGCGGGTTCTTGCGCCCCGAGGCGACGACGACACCGGCGGCGTACTGCGCGTCGAGCCACTCGATGTGGGCGTCGAGCAGCGCGTCCACGCGCTCGACCGGCGCGGTGTAGGTCAATTCCAGAACGAACATGATCGCCAGGCTACCGGGCGAGGCACGGACCCCGGCCGGCCGTCCCAGCCCCCGGACGGTGCCTACCCGGGCACGGGGAGGGGAGCCGGTCGGCGGCCGACCGTAGGGTGGCCCGCATCATGACGATCATCGAGATTCCGGCGGGCTGGCCCGCCGACGAGGCCGCCGCCCGCGCCGTCCAGCAGGAACTGCGCGGACGCCTCGTACGCGACGAGGAGGGGCCGGCGGTCGGCGAAGGACATGTCACGGGGCTCGACGTGGCCTACGACGACGAGCGCGACCTCGTCGCCGCCGCGGCCGTCGTCCTGGACGCGCGGACCCTGGAGGTGGTCGAGGAGTCCACGGCGGTCGGCCGGGTCTCGTTCCCGTACGTCCCCGGGCTGCTCGCCTTCCGGGAGATCCCGACGGTCCTCGCGGCCCTCGGCCGCCTCACCGCCGACCCCGGCCTGCTCGTCTGCGACGGCTACGGCCTCGCCCACCCCCGCCGCTTCGGCCTCGCCAGCCACCTCGGGGTGCTCACGGGCCGGCCGTCGATCGGCGTCGCGAAGAACCCGTTCACCTTCACCTACGAGCAACCCGGCGCGGAACGCGGCGACTTCGCCCCACTCCTGGCCGCCGGCGAGGAGGTCGGGCGCGCCCTGCGCACCCGGGCCCGGGTGAAACCGGTCTTCGTCTCCGTCGGCCACCGGATCTCCCTGCCCCGCGCCTGCGCCCACACCCTCCACCTCACCCCGCGCTACCGCATCCCCGAGACGACCCGCCACGCCGACTCCCTGTGCCGCAGCGCCCTGAAGGAGGCCCTCGGCGAGGCCTGACGCCCTCGGAGCGGGCCGGATCCGGGTCGCCGAGACCCTGGTGACGGGGGAGGTGCGAACGGCCGGGACCGGGACCGGGCCGAAACTCCCGGGTAGGCCGAACGGCAAGCTGAGTACCCGTACGGATACCGGGTCGTGCGGGGGACCGGCAGAGTGGGGTGCATGACAACACCCCTTTCCGTTTCGTCGCGTTCCGCGGGGCGCGGCCCGAACCCGATCCTCGCCGGGGCCGTTCCGGTCGTGCCCGCCCGGGTCCGCGCCGTCCCGTACGTTCCCGCCGACGGGGCCTCGGTGTGATCGGGCGCCTGAGGTGCCTCGTTCTCGACTGCCCCGACGCCTGGGAACTCGCCGAGTTCTACAGGAAGTTGATCGGCGGTGAGGTGGTCGGCCCCGAGCCCAGATGGGCCGTCGGCGAGGGGTCCGCCGTGTTGCGTGGTGACGGCGGTCCCGTGCTCGCCTTCCAGAGCGTGGCCGACCACCGGCCGCCCGTCTGGGGTGCGCCCGAGCAGCAGTTCCATCTCGACGTGCGGGTCGACGACCTCGACGCCGCCCACGAGGCCGTCCTCGTACTCGGGGCCGAGCCGCTCGACGACGGCGGTGGCGAGGCGGCCTGGCGGGTCTACGCCGATCCCGCCGGTCACCCCTTCCGTCTCGTACGGCCCTGACCCCTCCCGTACCGCCGGACCGCGCCGCTCAGCCCCGGTGCGCCACCCGGAAGCGGATGCCCGCCGCCCGCAGCCGGTCGATGAGCGCGTCGCCCATCGCCACCGCAGTCGTCACCTGGCCCGACGTCTTCGGCAGCGGGTCGAAGGCGAGGCTGAGCGCCGACTCGGCGAGCATCTTCGCCGTCTCGTCGTACCCCGGGTCACCACCCGAGACCTCGGTGAACACCCGGCGTCCGCCACCCTCGCCGACGAAGCGCACCGAGAACCAGCTGCGCGCCCGTCGCTCGGCGGACGGGCCCTGTCCCGCCTGGTAACGCTCCATCAGCCAGGCGCGGACCGGCGGAAGTTGGGCCGCCGTCACGCTCGCACCGATGGCCGCGGTGCCCCCGAGGGCCATCGGGAGTGTCTTCACGGAGGCGTAGTGCCGGTAGCGGAAGTCCGGCCCGTACCGGTCGATGGCCGCCGCCGACCGGGCCACGACCTGCGGGTCGAGCGTCGGCAGCGGCAGCGCCCAGGTCCCGGTCTCCCGGCTGAACCGCGGCCCGCCCAGCGGCGCACGGGCCCGGCGCCCGACCAACCGCGGTTCGTACAGCCGCCGTTCGTGCGCCGCCCGCAGAATCTCCCGGCCCCGGCCGAACGCGGTCAGCGCGGACGCGAAGGTGCCGCCGGAGAACTGCGCCCCGGCCCGGACGAAGCCGTCCACCCGGAGCGGTACGCCCTCCGGGAGCTGCTGGACGGTGAAGTACACACCCAGGTCGTGCGGGACGGAGTCGAAGCCGCAGGCGTGCACGATGCGGGCGCCGGTCTCCCGGGCGCGCGCGTCGTGGCGTACGTACGTCAGGTCGACGAACTCGGCCTCGCCGGTCAGGTCCACATAGTCCGTCCCCGCCTCGGCGCACGCGCCGACGAGCCCGTCGCCGTACCAGACGTAGGGGCCGACCGTGGTGGCCACCACCCGGGCGGACTCGGCGAGTTCGCGCAGCGAGCCGTGGTCGGCGGCGTCCGCGACGACCAGCGGCAGCTCGGCGCAGTGCGGCCACCGGGCGGCGAGCCGCTCGCGCAGCGCCGTGAGCCCGGCCCGGTTGCGCCCCGCGAGCGCCCAGCGGCACTCCGCGGGCGCGTGCGCGGCCAGATACTCGGCGGTGAGTTCGCCGACGAATCCGGTCGCCCCGAAGAGAACCACGTCGTAGGCCCTGACCGCCGGCTGCCCTTCGGCCGCCTGCGGGCCCCCGGCCGTCTGCCGTCCTCCGGCCGCCGGCCCCGCTCCGACCTCGTGCCCCGCTCCGGCCTCCCGGCCCGCGTCCGCCCCTGTGTCCATGCAGCCCCTCGTTTCGGCCGTGCCGCGCCGCCGTGCGCGGTTCTCGTCGGCGGAGGATAGCGGGTCCCGCACCGCACCCCGCCGCCGCCCTACTCCCGAGTACCCGTCCCGGGTAACCGTGGGTACACCCACCTCCCGCCTCCGGTGATTTCCAAGCGCTTGCTCGGCCGGGGGGCTTGTGCCGAGTGGAACACGTTCCTAGCATCTCCGGTGTTACATCATTGGTGTCACACATGCCTGGGGGCTCGATGAGCACGACGCACACCGCCGGGAACGGCCCGCTCACCGGGGTACGCGTGGTCGAACTCGCCGGCATCGGGCCCGGACCCTTCGCCGCGATGCTCCTCGCCGACCTCGGCGCCGACGTCGTCCGCGTCGACCGCCCCGGCGGTCCCGGCCTGGGCATCGACCCGGCCCGCGACCTCACCAACCGCAACAAGCGCTCGGCCGTCGTCGACCTCAAGGCGGAGGACGGCCCCGCCACCGTCCTCGACCTCGTCGCACGCGCCGACATCCTCATCGAGGGCTACCGGCCCGGCGTCGCCGAGCGCCTCGGCGTCGGCCCCGACGCCTGCCTCGCCCGCAACCCGCGCCTCGTCTACGGCCGGATGACCGGCTGGGGCCAGGAGGGACCGCTCGCCGCGACCGCCGGACACGACATCGGCTACATCGCGATCACCGGCGCCCTCGGCATGATCGGCCCCGACCCCGAAGGGCCGCCCACCATCCCCGCCAACCTCGTCGGCGACTACGCGGGCGGCTCCCTCTACCTCGTCGTCGGCGTCCTCGCCGCCCTCCAGCACGCCCGCGCGCACGGCGAGGGCCAGGTCGTCGACGCGGCGATCGTCGACGGCACCGCCCACCTCACCACCATGATCCACGGCATGCTCGCCGCCGGCGGCTGGCAGGACAGGCGGGGCGTCAACCTCCTGGACGGCGGCTGCCCCTTCTACGGCGTCTACGAGACCTCCGACGGCGGCCACATGGCGGTCGGCGCCTTGGAGGAGCAGTTCTACACGGAGTTCGTGCGCCTCCTCGGCGTGGAGGAGGCCGCCCCCGCCCGCCGCGACCTCGGCCGCTGGCCCGAACTGCGCGAGGCCGTCGCCGACCGGTTCCGGAGCCGTACCCGCGAGGAGTGGACCGCCGTCTTCGAGGGCAGCGACGCCTGCGTCGCCCCCGTCCTCTCGATGCGCGAGGCCCCGGCCCACCCCCATCTCGCCGCCCGCGGCACCTTCACCGAGCAGGGCGGCATCGCCCAGCCCGCCCCCGCGCCCCGATTCTCCGCCACCCCCGGCACCCTCCGCAGGGGACCCGCCCTGCCCGGCGCCGACACCGCCGAGGTCGCCCGCGACTGGGACGTACCCGCCCTGGAGAGCCAGGCCGGGCCCCGGGAGTCCGACGCGTGAACCGACCGACCGGGCCCCGGGAGTCCGACGCGTGAACCGACCGACCGAGACCCAGGAGACCGCCGTATGAAGCGCCAGCTCTACACCGCCGACCACGAGGCCTTCCGGGCCACCGTCCGCACCTTCCTGGAGAAGGAGGTGCTCCCGAACTACGAGCAGTGGGAGAAGGACGGCATCGTCTCCCGCGAGGTCTGGCTCGCCGCCGGACGGCAGGGCCTCCTCGGCATCGCCGTCGACGAGGAGTACGGGGGCGGCGGCAACCCCGACTTCCGCTATGCGTCCGTCCTCGCCGAGGAGTTCACCCGGGCCGGCACCCCCGGGCTCGCCATCGGCCTGCACAACGACATCATCGGCCCGTACCTCACCTCGCTCGGCACCGAGGAGCAGAAGCGGCGCTGGCTGCCCGGCTTCTGCTCCGGCGAGACCATCACCGCCATCGCCATGACGGAACCCGGGGCGGGCTCCGACCTCCAGGGCATCCGTACGACCGCCGAGGACCACGGCGACCACTGGATCCTCAACGGCTCCAAGACCTTCATCTCCAACGGCATCCTCGCCGACCTCGTGGTCGTCGTCGCCCGGACCACCCCCGAGGGCGGCGCCCACGGCCTCTCCCTCCTCGTCGTCGAGCGCGGCGCGGAGGGCTTCGAGCGCGGCCGGAACCTCGACAAGATCGGCCAGAAGTCCCAGGACACCGCCGAACTGTTCTTCCACGACGTCCGCGTCCCCAAGGAGAACCTGCTCGGCGAGCTCAACGGCGCCTTCGTCCACCTGATGACCAACCTCGCCCAGGAACGGATGGCGATCGCCGTCGCCGGCATCGCCGCCGCCGAGCACCTCCTGGAGATCACGACCACGTACGTCAAGGAGCGCGAGGCCTTCGGGCGCCCGCTCTCCCGGCTCCAGCACATCCGCTTCGAGATCGCCGAGATGGCCACCGAGTGCGCCGTCACCCGCACGTTCGTCGACCGCTGCATCGAGGAGCACAGCGATCCGGACGGTGCCGGGCTCGACGCCGTCCACGCCTCCATGGCCAAGTGGTGGGCGACCGAACTCCAGAAGCGCGTCGCCGACCGCTGTCTGCAACTGCACGGCGGGTACGGCTACATGAGCGAATTCCCGGTCGCGCGCGCCTATACCGACGGCCGGATCCAGACCATCTACGGCGGCACGACCGAGATCATGAAGGAGATCATCGGCCGTTCCCTCCTCGGCTGACGAAGGGCGGCCCCGGCCCTCTTCTCCGCTCTCCTCCCGTTCCCCTCCCCGTTCCACCCACCCTCATCGCCCTCATCGCGAAAGGCTTCCCGTGAGCACCGAAGCGTACGTGTACGACGCGATCCGCACCCCGCGCGGACGCGGCAAGGCCAACGGCTCCCTGCACGGCACCAAGCCGATCGACCTGGTCGTCGGCCTCATCCGGGAGATCCAGACCCGGAGCCCCGGCCTCGACCCGGCCGCAATCGACGACATCGTCCTCGGCGTCGTCGGCCCCGTCGGCGACCAGGGCTCCGACATCGCCCGGATCGCCGCCATCGCCGCCGGACTCCCCGACACCGTCGCCGGCGTCCAGGAGAACCGCTTCTGTGCCTCCGGTCTCGAAGCGGTCAACATGGCCGCGATGAAGATCCGCTCCGGCTGGGAGGACCTCGTCCTCGCCGGCGGTGTCGAGTCCATGTCCCGGGTGCCGATGGCCTCCGACGGCGGCGCGTGGTTCGCCGACCCGATGACCAACCTGGAGACCAACTTCGTCCCGCAGGGCATCGGCGCCGACCTCATCGCCACCATCGAGGGCTTCACCCGCCGCGACGTCGACGAGTACGCGGCTCTCTCCCAGGAGCGCGCCGCGGCCGCCGTCAAGGACGGCCGCTTCGACCGGTCGATCGTCCCCGTCAAGGACCGCGCGGGACTGACCGTCCTCGACCACGACGAGTTCCTGCGCCCCGGCACCACCGCCGACTCGCTCGCCCGGCTCAAGCCCTCCTTCGCCGACATCGGCGAGCTCGGCGGCTTCGACGCCGTCGCCCTGCAGAAGTACCACTGGATCGAGGAGATCGACCACGTCCACCACGCCGGCAACTCCTCCGGCATCGTCGACGGCGCCTCCCTCGTCGCCATCGGCTCGAAGGAGGCCGGCGAGCGCAACGGCCTGACCCCCCGCGCGCGGATCGTCTCGGCCGCCGTCTCCGGCTCCGAGCCGACCATCATGCTGACCGGCCCCGCGCCGGCCGCCCGCAAGGCCCTCGCCAAGGCCGGCCTCACCATCGACGACATCGACCTGATCGAGATCAACGAGGCCTTCGCCGCCGTCGTCCTGCGCTTCGTCAAGGACATGGGCATCAGCCTGGACAAGGTCAACGTCAACGGCGGCGCCATCGCGCTCGGCCACCCGCTCGGCGCCACCGGCGCGATGATCCTCGGCACCCTCGTCGACGAGCTGGAGCGGCAGGACAAGCGCTACGGCCTGGCCACCCTCTGCGTCGGCGGCGGCATGGGCATCGCCACCGTCGTCGAGCGCGTCTGACCGTCCCGTCCGAACCCCTCTTCACGGATCCACGGAGAAGCAGAGACATGAGCGAGAGCACCACCATCCGCTGGGAGCAGGACGCGACCGGGATCGTCACCCTCGTCCTCGACGACCCGAACCAGTCCGCCAACACCATGAACCAGGCCTTCCGGGCCTCGATCGTCGCCGTCGCCGAACGCATCGAGGCCGAGAAGGACTCCATCCGCGGCATCATCTACACCTCCGCGAAGAAGACCTTCTTCGCCGGCGGCGACCTCAAGGACATGGTCCAGGCGGGCCCCGAGCACGCCCAGGACATCTTCGACGGCGCCCTGCAGATGAAGAACGCGCTGCGCCGCATCGAGACCCTCGGCAAGCCCGTCGTCGCCGCGATCAACGGCGCCGCGCTCGGCGGCGGCTACGAGATCGCCCTCGCCTCCCACCACCGCGTCGCCCTCGACGCCCCCGGCTCCAAGATCGGCCTGCCCGAGGTCACCCTCGGCCTGCTCCCGGGCGGCGGCGGCGTCACCCGTACCGTCCGCCTCATGGGCATCACCGACGCCCTGCTCAAGGTGCTGCTCCAGGGGACCCAGTACACCCCGAAGCGCGCCCTCGACAGCGGCCTCGTCCACGAGGTGGCCGCCACCCCCGAGGAGATGATGGCCAAGGCCATCGCCTTCATCGACGCCCACCCCGAGTCCCGGCAGCCCTGGGACGTCCCCGGCTACCGGATCCCCGGCGGCACCCCGTCGAACCCGAAGTTCGCCGCCAACCTCCCCGCCTTCCCGGCCAACCTGCGCAAGCAGCTCAACGGCGCGCCCTACCCGGCGCCGCGCGCCATCATGGCCGCCGCCGTCGAGGGCTCCCAGGTCGACTTCGAGACCGCGGCCACCATCGAGAGCCGCTACTTCACCGAGCTCGTCACCGGGCAGACGGCGAAGAACATGATCCAGGCGTTCTTCTTCGACCTCCAGGCCGTCAACTCCGGTGCCAGCCGCCCCAAGGGCATCGAGGCCCGTCCGGTCCGCAAGGTCGCCGTCCTCGGCGCGGGCATGATGGGCGCCGGCATCGCGTACTCCTGCGCCCGCGCCGGCATCGAGGTCGTCCTCAAGGACGTCTCCGCCGAGTCCGCGGCGAAGGGCAAGGCCTACTCCGAGGCGCTCTGCGCGAAGGCGGTCAAGCGCGGCCGTACGACCCAGGAGAAGGCCGACGCCCTGCTCGCCCGGATCACCCCGACCGCGGAGGTCAGGGACCTGGCGGGCTGCGACGCGGTCATCGAGGCCGTCTTCGAGGACACGGCGCTCAAGCACAAGGTGTTCCAGGAGATCCAGGCCGTCGTCGAGCCCGACGCGCTGCTCTGCTCCAACACCTCGACCCTGCCGATCTCCGTCCTCGCCGAGGGCGTGGAGCGGCAGAGCGACTTCATCGGGCTGCACTTCTTCTCACCCGTCGACAAGATGCCGCTCGTCGAGATCATCAAGGGCGAGCGGACCGGCGACGAGACGATCGCCCGCGCCTTCGACCTGGTCCGGCAGATCAACAAGACGCCGATCGTCGTCAACGACTCCCGCGGCTTCTTCACCTCCCGGGTGATCGGCCACTTCATCAACGAGGGCGTCGCCATGGTCGGCGAGGGCGTCGAGCCCGCCTCCGTCGAGCAGGCCGCGGCGCAGGCCGGCTACCCGGCCAAGGTCCTCTCCCTGATGGACGAGCTGACCCTGACCCTCCCGCGGAAGATCCGCAACGAGACCAAGCGGGCGATTGAGGAGGCCGGCGGCACCTGGACCAGCCACCCGGGCGAGGCCGTGATCGACCGCATGGTCGACGAGTTCGGGCGTCCCGGACGCAGCGGCGGCGCGGGGTTCTACGAGTACGGCGAGGACGGCAGGCGGGGCAGGCTCTGGCCCGGCCTGCGCGAGCACTTCGCCAAGCCCGGGTACGAGATCCCGTTCCGCGACATGCAGGAGCGGATGCTGTTCTCCGAGGCGCTCGACACCGTCCGGCTCCTGGAGGAGGGCGTCCTCACCTCGGTCGCCGACGCCAACATCGGCTCCATCATGGGGATCGGCTTCCCGGCCTGGACGGGCGGCATCCTCCAGTACGTCAACGGCTACGAGGGCGGTCTGCCCGGCTTCGTCGCCCGCGCGCGCGAGCTGGCGGAGACGTACGGCGAGCGGTTCACCCCGCCCGCGCTCCTGGTGGAGAAGGCCGAGCGGGGCGAGGTCTTCACCGACGCGTGACGGGACGGCCACGGGGGGCCGTCGACCGGCCGGTGCGACCCGGGCCAGGTCGATGTGACGGGGCCGGTCGATGAGCGGCCGGCCCCCTCACCGACGTCTGAACGCCGTCCTCAGCTCCTCGCTCAGCGAGCGCTGGAACGCCGTGAGAAGGGCCTGGACCACCATCGGCTGCATGTGCGCCGAGAGCGACCTCATCGCGCTCAGGTGGTCCGGGTCCTCCCCGCTCTCCCGGTACGGGCTCCACACCTCGTCCCGGAAGAGCCGGGAGAGCTCCTGCGCGGCGGCGCGCGCGTGCTCCAGGAGGACGGTGCGGGAGGCGAGGATCGTCTCGTGCTCGATGGGCACGTCGAGCAGCTCGACACCGAGCCGCAGCAGGGCCCCGTCGAGCCGGAAGGTGTCGTCGTCGGCGGTCCGGTCGAGCACGCCCATCGCGGCCAGCCGGTCCACGTCCCGCTCGGTCAGCTCCCGCCCGGCCCGCCGCTCCAGCTCCCGCCGGGTGATGGACTCGGCGGACTCCGGCGCCCAGGAGGCCACCAGGGCCCGGTGGATCGCCAGGTCCTGAGCGCTGAGGTCGGGCGGCAGCTGCTCCAGGTACCGCTCGATCGCGGCCAGCGTCATCCCCTGCCGCTGGAGCTCCTCGATGAGCGCGAGCCGCGACAGATGGCTCTGCCCGTAGTGCCCGACCCGGCGCGCCCCGATGACGGGCGGCGGAAGGAGCCCGCGGGTCCCGTAGAACCGTACGGTCCGCACCGTGACGCCGGCCCGGGCGGCCAGCTCGTCGACGGTGTAGCTGGGCCCGCCCTCCTCGTCGCTCCCGACGCCCATCCGAGGTGCCTCGCTTCCGGTCCACAGCAGAATCCGGCCGCAGAGGCCGACCGGGACAGTATTGCTGTCTCACCAGAGCTGTAAAAGACCTCGCCCCCGTTTCCCGGCCGGTCCCACCGGTCCGGTTGTAGCCTCGCGGGATGACCGCGACCTTCGACGAAGCCGTCCGCGCCCGACTGTGCGCGCCCCTCATCTGGTACGTCGGCACGGTGTTCCCCGACGGAGCTCCCCAGGTCAGCCCCATGTGGGTGGATCTGGAGGGGGAGGGGGAGCTGATGTTCAACACCTCGGTGGGCCGGGTGAAGGAGGAGAACCTGCGCCGCGACCCCCGCGTCTACCTCTCCCACGCGGACTCCGCCGATCCGTTCGACCGCGTGCAGATCAGCGGCGAGGTGTCCCGCTTCGTCGAGGGCGAGGAGGCCCACGCCCGCATGGACCACCTGGCCCGCAAGTACCTGGGCGTGGACCGCTTCGAGTGGACGATGCCGGGCGAACAACGCGTGGCGGTCATCGTCCGCCCCCTCAAGGTCCGCCACATCGTCGGGGTGGAACGCTTCCGCCCGGGAGGCCCGGTTCCCGCCTAGCGGCGTTGTCAGTGCGGCGCCGTAGCGTGATCGTCATGAACGGGATCACGTACGTCCGGGGGGACGCGACCGCGCCGCACGGCAAGGGCGTCAAGATCGTCGCGCACGTCTGCAACGATCTCGGGGGCTGGGGCAAGGGCTTCGTCCTGGCGATCTCACGCCGCTGGAGCGAGCCCGAGACGGCCTACCGCCGGTGGCACCGCGAGCGCGCGCAGAACGACTTCGGCCTCGGTGCCGCGCAGTTCGTCCAGGTCGAGCCGTACATCTGGGTGGCCAACCTGGTGGGCCAGCGAGGGATGCGCACCGGGCGCAGCACCGGCGTGCCCGTGCGGTACGAGGCGATCGACGCCGCCCTCGGGCTGCTCGCCGGCCGGGCGGCGGAGCTGGGGGCCTCCGTGCACATGCCGCGCATCGGCTGCGGGCTCGCGGGAGGCTCCTGGGCTCGGGTCGAGCCGCTCGTGGTCCGGCGGCTCGTGGAGCGGGGGACACCGGTCACCGTGTACGACTTCGGCGCGTAACGGGCGGTGGGACGGGGCGTCGTGGGGGATGTCGGTGCCGACGGCTAGAGTCTGCCGCTGTTCGAACTGGGGGAACGGGAACAGGGGAGTCAGATGTACACGCAACTCAGGGAGACGGCCGACGAGTTGGCCGGAGTCCTGTGGCGGGAGCACACCGTCTACCGGGAGCGGGGCGGCGGTGTGGTGATCCGGGGCGAGCACGTGCGCCGCTGGATAAGCCTCGGTCCCACCGGGGGCAAGGACCAGGCGCTGCTGCGTGCCGGGCGGCTCCTCGACGGGGGCACCACCGCCCCTGCCCGTACCGAGGTGGTCGTCGACCTGAAGGCCGGGACCGCCGAGCTCGCGGCGGTCTGCCGGCGGATGCTCGCCGAGGTCGCCGCCGTCGCCGAGACCGCCCCGGCGCAGGCGACGCGTGGGGGGCGGACGGCCGGGTCCGGCAAGCCGGACAGGCCGGGCAGGCAGCGGAAGCCGGGTCGCGCGGCGCGTGCCGCCCGACCCGGCCGGCCCCGGAGGGAGCGGCACACGAGCCTGGGCTCGTTCGTCGTGCTGCTCTGTGTCGCCGGGGTCCTCGGTGCCTGGCTCTACAGCCTCTTCGGCGGCGGATACGGGTACTGACGTCCCGCGCCCTCCGCCCGCCGGTCAGCTCAGAAGCCGGTGACCGGGTAGTGGTCGGAGAGGTTGGTGTACGTGTAGCTCGTGCCCCAGCTGGAGACCGTCCACGGGGCGCTCTTCTCCAGGACCACGTGGTTGGTCCAGTTCGCGGGCCGGGCGTTGCCCGAGCGGTAGAGGACGTAGTCGAGGTCCTCGCGCGGGTCGTCCGGGTAGCGCTCGGAGGCGATCGAGTTCAGGTCGGTGTCGAAGGAGTACGGGTGGCCGGTGCGGGCGTCGGCCCCCGCCAGGCCCGCGTCGGCGAGCATCGTGCCGTACTCGGGCGTGTGCGAGTCGACGTTCATGTCACCGGCGACGATCACCTGCTCGTTCGCCGGGATGTTCTTGGCGTCGAGGAAGGCGTCGATCGCCTTGAACTGCCGGCTGCGCATCTGCGCCGCCTCGCCCGCCGAGCAGCCCGGGTCGGTCGACTGGGCGTGGGTGCCGACGACGTGGACCTTGCTGCCGTTCACGTCGAGCACGGTGTACGCGAAGCCCTTGTTCGACCACCAGTCGGCGCCGCAGGCGTCCTTGTAGACGTGCTGCTCCTTGCGGATGATCGGCCACTTGCTGAGGATCGTCACCCCGCCGTCCTCGGGAGTGGTCGAGGAGTAGGAGCCGCCGGTGGCGTCCCAGCCGCTCTTGCTGCGGCCCACGATCGGGGTCTGGTACGGGTACTGGCCGGCGGAGTTCGCCTTGAGCGCGTCCGAGGCGGCGTTGTCGAAGGCCTCCTGGATGACGACGACGTCCTGGCCCTGGTACCAGGGGGCGGCGGGGATCGCCTTGGCCCGGTGGTCCTGGCCCCAGTTCGGGTAGAGCGTCTTCGAGAACAGGAACGCGTTGTACGTGAGCACCTTCAGCCGCGGGGCCTCGGCGGCCGCACCGGCGGAGGCGGCGGTCGCGCTCGGAGCGGTCGCGGCCAGGGTGGCTGCGGCGAGGGCCAGGGACAGGGCGGCGCCGGGGGCGCGGCGGAGCGCGGCGAACGTCACAGGAACTCCCATGAGAGGGTGGGGGGTTGTGCTGGCGCGGCACATACAATCAGCCAGGGTTACCTTCCGGTAGCCTTTGGATGCCGGGAATCTGGCCGGGTCGGCACGAACACGACAACTCTCGCCCGGTAGCCCGAATTGTCGCTTTTTCTAGCAGGTAGAATGCGCGCATGACCCTCGCTTCGAACTCGACTGTCTTCAAGATGGACCTCGGTCCGCTCAACCCTGTCTGGGCGGAGCTCATCCTCGGCCTGGTGCTGTTCGCCCTCACCTTCCTCATCCTGGCGAAGGGCATCCTGCCGAAGATCCGGCGCACCCTCGACGAGCGCGAGGACGCCATCGACGGCGGCACCGAGCGCGCCGACGACCTGCGCTCCGAGGCCACGCAGATCCGCGAGCAGTACGAGGCCGAGCTGGCCGAGGCCCGCCACGAGGCCGCCCGTATCCGCTCCAAGGCCGTCGAGGAGGGCTCGGTCGCCATCGCCGCCGCCCGCGCCGAGGGCAACGCCGAGCGCGAGTCGATCATCGCCGCCGGTTCCGCGAAGATCGCCGAGGAGCGCGCCGCCGCCGAGCGCGAGCTCAACGCCGACGTCGACGCCTGGGCCCACGCCCTCGCCGCCCGTATCGTCGGCGAGCCGGTCGGCGCCGACCGCGGCTGACCCGTACTCCCCGAGAGGGGCCGTCACCAGGGGCCGAAACGCCCGGGTGACGGCCCCTTCGTCGTGGGTGCAGCCTGGAGTGTGAGGAGAGAGCCCCATGGAAGAGACGAAGTCCAGCGTCCCGATCCCCGTCCCGATCCCCGACGGCGATCCGGTGCCGCCGCCCGTCGGCGGCGTGCTGTGGAGCGTCGCCGGGGACATCCGGGCGCTCCTGATGCTTCCCGCTGCCCTCACGATGCAGGTCGCCCACCCGGCCGTCGGGGCCGGCGTCGACGCCCACTCGGTCTTCCGCACCGATCCCTGGGGCCGCGGTGAACGTTCCCTGCGCTCGGTCCAGCTGTGGATCTACGGCGGCGAGGACGCCGCCCGGGAGGGGCGCCGCCTCCGGCAGCTGCACCGCGACATCCAGGGCACCGATGCGCACGGGCGCCGCTACCACGCGCTGACCCCCGCCTACTACTCCTGGGTGCACGCGACCGGCTACCCCGTCTACGCGCACGGCCTCCGGCTCCTCGCCCGCCCCCTCACCGAGGCACAGGAACGCCGGCTGTACGCCGAATGGCTCCAGGTGGGCCGGATCCTCGGCATCCACGACCGGGACATGCCACAGACGATCGAGGAGTTCTGGCCGTACTACCGGAAGGTCCTCGCGGACGAGCTGGAGGCGACCGTCGTCGTCCGGGAGCTGCTCGACCCGGACCAGCCGGTGCCAGCCCCCGACCGGGGCCCGCTGCCGCTCCGGCTCGCCCTCCGGCTGCTCTGGCCGGTCCTGCGCCGCCCGTTCCTGCGGCTGCGCACCTTCCTCACCGTCGGCATGATGCCGCCGGACGCCCGGGAGGCCATCGGGCTCGCATGGACGGACGAGCAGGAGCGGGCACTGCGCCGGTTCGCCCGGGTGGTCCGGGTGGTGGTCCCCGTCCTGCCGGAGCGGCTGCGCTATCTGCCGCTGGCCAGGAAAGCCCGACAGGCCGCCCGCCGCGCGACGCGCTGACGGACGGCCGGGGGCGACCGGTACCGGAGCGGCCGTGCGGTCACCCCGGCCGTACGAGCCGGGTGACCGGTGCCTGCGGCCGGAGCGACCGTCGGCACCGGGGCACCGCACCGCTCAGTGGCCGCCGTGGCGCTCCGAGTCGTGGACCGTGTTCGTCGCCGCGATCTTCTTCCAGGACTTCGGCTGGACCGGCTTCGGCTGCGTGGCCCTCGGCGCCGCCGCGCGCGCGGACGACGGCGTGCCGGCTGCCGGCGCCGCGGCGGGCGCGGACAGACCGGCCGCCGCCGCGGTCGACGCGGCCGGCTTCGACGGCTCGTACAGCCAGGTGTCGAAGAGCTCGGCCAGCGGCTTGCCGGAGACCTTCTCCGCGTACCGCACGAAGTCGGCGACCCGCGCGTTGCCGTAGGCGAACCGCTGCGGCCAGCCCTTCAGGATCGCGAAGAAGTCCTCGTCGCCGATCTCGTTGCGCAGCGCCTGGAGCGCCAGCGCGCCCCGGTCGTAGACGGCGATGTGGAACTGGTTCTCCGCGCCCGGGTCACCCGGCTTCACCGTCCAGAAGGGGTCCTCGGCCGTCCGCGTGGCGTACACGTAGTCCGCCAGCTCCTGGGCCGTGCCCTCGCCCTCCTTCTCCGACCACAGCCACTGGCTGTAGCGGGCGAAGCCCTCGTTGACCCAGATGTCCTTCCAGTCGCGGACGGACACGCTGTCGCCGTACCACTGGTGCGCCAGCTCGTGGACGACCACCGACACGTTCGCGCCGTTGGCGAACTGCCGCGGGCTGTAGAACGGACGGGTCTGCGTCTCCAGGGCGAAGCCGCTCGTCACGTTCGGCACGTATCCGCCGAGGGCGTTGAAGGGGTACGGCCCGAAGACCCCCTCCAGCCACTCCGCGACCTCGGTCGTGCGCTCGATCGAGGCGCGTGCCGCGCCGTCGTTGTCGCCGAGGTCCTTGCTGTACGCGTTGAGGACCGGCAGCCCGTTCGCCGTCCTGTCCGTCGTGATGTCGAACTTGCCGACCGCAAGCGTGGCCAGATAGGTCGCCTGCGGCTTGTTGGAGCGCCAGTTGAAGCGGGTCCAGCCGAGGCGCGAGGACTGCGACTGCAGCACGCCGTTGCTGATGGCCTGGGTGCCGTCCGGCACCGAGACGGAGACGTCGAAGGTGGCCTTGTCCAGCGGGTGGTCGTTGGACGGGAACCACCAGGCGGCCGAGTCCGGCTCCTGAGCGGCGACGCCGCCGTCCGGGGTGCGGGCCCAGGCCGTCCAGCCGTCGATCTTCACCTCGGAGGGCTTGCCCGCGTAGCGGACGACGATCGAGAGGGCCTTGTTCTTCTCCAGCGGGGTGGCCGGGGTGACCTCCAGCTCGTGGGAGCCCGAGGTCGCGAACTTCGCCACGCGGCCGTTGACCCGGACCTCGCTGACCTTCAGGCCGAGGTCGAGGTTGAACCGAGAGAGGTTCTGCTTGGTGGTGGCGACGATCGTCGCCGTGCCCTCCAGCAGGTCCGTGGCGGGCTGGTACGTCAGGCGCAGGTCGTAGTGGGAGACGTCGTAGCCGCCGTTGCCGCTGGTGGGGTAGTAGGAGTCGCCGATGCCCGGGGCCCCAGGGGTGAAGTCGGCCGCCGATGCCGGGATCGCCAGCAGCAGGGAGGCCGCGAGGGCGCTCGGAACGATGATTCTGCGGTGCACAGGTGCTCCCCAAGTCATAAGAAAGTAAGACGCGCGGGTGGTCGTCGGTCCTTAGTCCGGACACTATTCAGTGCCCCGACGGACCGTCACGTCCAGAGGACCCCCTGTCACACGATCGCCATTCGGCCGACATGAACCCATCCGGCTCCGCAATCAACCGGAATCCCCTCTGATCGCCTCCGGCACTCTTTTGCACGGGAGTTGACCGGGGTACGTTCCCGCCCATGCCGATGCGAAAGCGGAGAACCCGCGGAGCCCGACTGCCGTACGGAACCCTCGTGGCCGCGGCCACGGCCGCCCTGCTCGCGACCCTGGTCACGCCGGCCGGCGCCCAGCCGGAGCCCCCCGCGACCGCCGGGTCCGCCGCGCGGCCCGTGTCCCTCGCGCCGGCGGTCCGGGAGTCCCGGCCCGTCCACTCGTACGCCGACGCCCTCCGTGAGTCCGTCTGGGTCGACACCGGACTCGACGGCGACGCCGACGGGCGCACCGACCGGGTCGCCGTCGACATCGTCCGCCCCCGGGAGACCGCCGCGGCCGGCCGGAAGATCCCGGTCATCATGGACGCCAGCCCGTACTACGCCTGCTGCGGACGCGGCAACGAGAGCCAGAAGAAGACCTATGACACCGACGGGAACCCCGTACAGTTCCCGCTGTTCTACGACAACTTCTTCGTCCCGCGCGGCTACGCCTTCGTCGCCGTCGACCTCGCCGGCACCAACCGCTCGGACGGCTGCGACGACGTCGGCGGCCGCTCCGACGTCCAGTCGGCCAAGGCCGTCGTCGACTGGCTGAACGGCCGCGCCCGCGGCTACACCACCCGTACGGGGGACACCCGGTCCCGCGCCACCACCTGGAGCACCGGGAACGTCGGCATGATCGGCAAGAGCTGGGACGGCACCATCGCCAACGGCGTCGCCGCCACCGGCGTCGAAGGGCTGAAAACGATCGTCCCGATCGGCGCCATCTCCTCCTGGTACGACTACTTCCACTCCCAGGGCGCCCCGCTCTACGACGCCGACCCGAGCTGGCTCTCCGGCTACGTCAACAGCCCCGAGGCGCAGGCCCGCTGCGGCGCGGTCCAGGACCGCATCACCGCCGGAACCCCGTACAGCGGCGACCGCACGCCCGCCTGGACCGAGCGCGACCACGTACGGAACGCGGGCAAGGTGAAGGCCAGCGTCTTCGTCGTGCACGGGCAGCAGGACCTCAACGTGCGCGCCAACCAGTTCGGCCAGTGGTGGGACGCCCTCGGCGCCCAGGGGGTCGAGCGGAAGATCTGGCTCTCCCAGACCGGTCACGTCGACCCCTTCGACTTCCGGCGCGCCGACTGGGTCCGCACCCTGCACCGCTGGTTCGACCACCACCTCCTCGGCTACGAGAACGGCATCGACCGTGAGCCGGTCGCCGACATCGAGCGCGCCCCGGACCGCTGGACCACCGACCGCCAGTGGCCGCCGCGCGGCACCGCCGGCACCACCCTGCGGCCCGCCCCCGGCGGCGTGTCCGGCCCCGGCGTCCTCGGCCGGAAGGCCCCCGCTCCCGGCTCCACCGCGACCTTCACCGACGACCCCGGTCTCGGCGAACTCGACTGGGCGGCCCGGATCGACGCCCCGACCCCCGAGAAGGCCGGGTTCGTCACCCGCCCCCTCTCCCGCGACCTGCGGATCTCCGGCTCCTCGAAGGTGACGGTCACCGCCACCCCGACCACCGCCACCGCGCACCTCTCCGCCGTCCTCGTGGACCTCGGACCGGACACGATCCGCGACTACGGAGCCGCGGGCGAGGGCATCACCACCCTCGCCGACCGCACCTGCTGGGGCGCGAGCACCCCGGGCGACAGCGCCTGCTTCAAGGAGACCGAGGCGAACACGACGGACGTCGGGTACACGGTCGTCAGCCGGGGCTGGGCCGATCTCGGCACCTGGTCCGACCCGCGGAAGGGACGCCCGCTGACCCCCGGCAGGGCGTACACGATGACCCTGGACCTCGCCGCCACCGACCACGTCGTCCCGGCCGGACACCGTCTCGCCCTGATCGTCGGCGGCACCGACAAGGACCTGCTCGACCCTCCGTCGACCACCCCGACCCTGACCCTCGACCTCGCCCGCACCTCGGCGAGGGTGCCGCTCGTCGGCGGCGCCGCGGCCTTCGGCCGGGCCACCTCGGGTCCGTACCCGGCCGTGCCCTCGTTCACCCCCGCCGCCCCCTCGCTGAGCGGCGCCGTACCGCCGGCCGCCGTCGCCGGCCCGCGCCTGCCGGGATTCGGAGCCGCCCGATGAACCCCCGTACCGGACACCGGAGTTCCCGACGCGCCCTCGCCCTCGTGGCGGGCGCGGCCGCCCTGGCCCTGCCGCTCGTCACCGTCCCCGCCAAGGCGGCGGACAGCGCACCCGTGAAGCCGCTGCCCCGCACCGGATTCGAGACGAGCGGGGGCGCCCGGTGGACCACCGAGACCGAGGAGCGTGATTTCCTCGCGGCCGTCGACCGCTCCAGCGCACGGCTGTCGCTGCGGGTCATCGGCACCACCGCCCAGGGCCGGCCGCTCCGGCTCGCCGGTCTCGGTACGGGCCGCACCACCGTGCTGCTCGTCTGCAGCCAGCACGGTGACGAGCCCGCGGGCCGGGAGGCCTGTCTGAGCACGGTGCGCGACCTCGCCCACGCCCAGGACCGGGAGACCCTGCGCTTCCTCGCCCGGACGACCCTCCTCGTCGTGCCCACCGCCAACCCCGACGGCCGGGAGGCCGACACCCGGGGCAACGCCGACGGCATCGACGTCAACCGCGACCACATCGCCCTGCGCACCGCCGAGGCGCGCGCGGTCGCCGCCGTCATCCGCGACCGGCGGCCCGAACTCGTCTACGACCTGCACGAGTACGGTGCCACCCCCCGGTACTACGACAAGGACCTGCTCGCCCTCTGGCCGCGCACTCTCGACGCCGACCCGCACGTCCACGACGAGTCCCGGACCCTCTCCGAGGAGTACGTCCGGCCCGCCGCCGGGCTCGCCGGGTACAGCAGCGGCATCTACGGCATCTGGACCGACCCCCTCACCGGCAAGCCGCTCAAGCAGGTGGCGGGCGACGGCCAGGAGCGGATCCTGCGGAACACCGCCGGGATCAAGCACTCCGTGGGCCTGCTCGTGGAGACCCGGGTGGACGCCTTCGACGAGGCCGAGCAGAACGACCCGGCGCTCAACCACCGCCGCCGTGTCGCCACCCAGCACGCCGCCCTGGAAGGGGCCTTCGCCTACCTCGAAGAACGGCGCGGACCGCTCACGGCGGCCACCTCCGCCGCCCGGCGCGCCGGATACGCCGACCGGGGTCCGGTCTTCCTCGGCGGCGCCGACAACGATCCGCCGGAGCCGTCGGAGATCCTTGCGGACCCGCCCTGCGGCTACCGGCTGTCCGCCACGCAGTACGCGGAGGCGGGCGACGAACTCGCCCTGCACGGCGTCGCCGTGCGGCCGGAAGGCGCGGGTGTGTTCGTGCCGCTCGCCCAGTCGCGGCGCGCGCTCGTACCGCTGCTCCTGGACGGGCGCGCCACCTATCACCTCGTCAGTGGGAGTCCTGTGGAGAGGTGTTGACGATCACGTGCCGTACGGGTCGGAGTGGCGTGAATCCATCGTTTGCCGAGGTAAAGTTACCCACTGGTACTGACCATGCCTCGAACAGGTCCCCACGGCCTGGAAGTTGGAGAACACCATGCGCACCACCACGACCGCCCGTCGTGCCCTCACGACGATGCTCGCCACCACGCTGCTCGCCGGAGGCGTGCTCCTCGGCCAGACGGTGACCGCCGAGCCCGCGGCCGCAGCCAAGATGACCTGCAACATCAGCCAGCTGAAGAACGACGCCCAGAAGGAGCGCAACCGCGCCGCGCAGCTCAGGGGCCTCGGCGCCCACGCGGAGGCCCGCAAGGCCAGCGCCCGCGCCGCCGCCCTGGAGACGCGCGCCCGCCAGTGCGAGGACGCGGAGAACAACAGCAAGCCGCCGCTCTGGAAGTAGGAACACACGCCGGGAAAGCGATCCGGTGAGCAAACGCGGGGCGGGTGCTGTCCGAAAGGGCGGCACCCGCCCCGCGGGCGTTCTCACGCCTCCACGAGCTCCGCCGCCCGCTCCGCGCAGCCCCAGGCCACCGTCACGCCCGCGCCGCCGTGCCCGTAGTGGTGCACCAGGCGCCCGCCGCCCGGCAGCGGCACCGCCTCGATCCGTACCCCGCCCACCCGCGCCGGCCGCAGGCCCACCCGGTGACCGAGCACCCGCGCCCCCGCGATCTCCGGCCGCACCCGCGCGCAGCGCGCCACGATCGCCGCCGCCGTCGCCGGATCGGGCTCCGTCCGCTCGTCGCCCTCCTCGGCCGTCCCGCCCAGGACCAACCGCCCCGGCTGAGGGAAGAAGTACGTCGTCCGACTGGACCCCTCGTCCGCCGAGGTGAACCACTCCTCGATCCCCGGGTTCTCGACCAGGACCAACTGCCCCCGCACCGGACGCAGTCCGGGATCCGGTACGAGCTCCCGCGCGGCCGTTCCCGTGCAGTCGACGACCACCCGCGCCCCGGCCGCCGCCTCCCCGAAGCCGCTGACCGCACGCCGCTCGAAGACCCCGCCCGCTGATTCGAACCGGCCCCGCAGCCACGCCAGATGCACCGGCATGTCGATCAGCGGCAACCGCGCCGCGAGACCCACGTCGTACGGCCCCGGCACCTCCTCGGGCGCCAGCTGCCGCAGGCCCGGCACCTCCCGCGCCCAGGATCCCAGCCCGTCCAGGACGGTGTCCGCGTGGACCCCGGCCACCCACCGCACCCCCGTGCGCTCCGGATCGGCGGCCAGCTCCCCGTACACCCGCAACGAGGCCAGCGCCCAGGCGCCCGCCGCCTCCTCGGGCTCGATCCGGTACGGCCACCACAGGGCTCCGGCCACCGCCGAGGTCGTCGCCGTCACCTCGTCCCGCGACCAGACCCGCACCCGAAGGCCGCGCTCCGCCAGCGTCACCGCGGTCGTCAGTCCGACGACCCCGCCACCCACCACGATCACGTCGCTCTCCATGCCCGGGACCGTACCGGGACCGGGACATTTCCGGGACGGACCAGCCATGGAACGAGGACGCCGACCGGGGAATGCTGGAGGCATGCCGGCCGTGTACACGACTCTCGACCTCGCCCCCGCCGTCCTCCCGGACGGCGGTGGTGCACTCCCCGGGGCCTCCGCCCGCCCCCGCCCCGAGGACGTCGACCTCGTCGTCGACGGCAGGGCGCTGCTCCACCGGCTCGACGAGGCCGAGGGCGTCGACACGGTCTCGCCGCTGGCGGGCGACCTACCGCCCGCGCTCCGCGCCGAGCACGTCCGCGGGCTCCTCGACCCGGACGCGGCCGAGACCTCGCTCACGGGCGGACGCCGGGTGATCTACTCCTGCCCCGACTGCGAGGACCTCGGCTGCGGAGCCGTCACCGCCGTGGTCGAGCACGACGGCGAGGACGTCGTCTGGCGCGACTTCGCCTGGCAGACCGGCCCCACCGCGGCCCCGGCCCGCGAGGGCTACCCCGGCGTCGGCCCGTACCGCTTCCACCGGGCGGCCTACCGGACCGCCCTGCGACGCCTCGGAACAGAGCCCCGTCCCGAGCCCCGTCCCGAGCCGCGGACCGAGCCGCTGGCCGAGCCCCCGATCGAGCCCCCGACCGAACCCGCGCCGGAGTCCCGCCCGCAGCCCCGGCTCGGGCCCCTGACCCGGGCACGCGGCTAGCGCCGTCCGCCCTGGCCGGGGCGGGGCGGGTCTCCGGTCGCCTAGGATTCGTACCCTGATGACTGCAACCCTCGTCGCCAAGGACCTCGCCGCCGGCCACGGCGAACGCACCCTCTTCGCCGCGCTCGACCTCGTCGTCGCCCCCGGCGACGTCATCGGCCTGGTCGGCGTCAACGGCGCCGGCAAGTCGACCCTGCTGCGGCTGCTCGCCGGGCTCGACACCCCGGAGGAGGGGGAGCTGAGGCTCTCCCCGCCCACCGCCGCCGTCGGCCACCTCCCGCAGGAGCCGGAGCGGCGCACTGGGGAGACCGTCCGGGAGTTCCTCGCCCGGCGCACCGGAGTCGCCGCCGCGCAGACGGCGATGGACGAGGCCACCCAGGGCCTCGTCGACGGCACGCCCGGCGCCGACGACGCGTACGCGATCTCCCTGGAGCGCTGGCTGAACCTCGGCGGCGCCGACCTCGACGAGCGCGCCGAGGAGGTCGCCGACTCGCTCGGCCTCACCGTCGGCCTCGACCAGCCGATGACCTCCCTCTCCGGCGGCCAGGCCGCCCGCGCCGGCCTCGCCTCCCTGCTGCTCTCCCGCTACGACGTCTTCCTGCTCGACGAGCCCACCAACGACCTCGACCTCGACGGACTCGAGCGCCTCGAAGGCTTCGTGAAGGGGCTGCGCGCCGGCACGGTCGTCATCAGCCACGACCGTGAGTTCCTCACCCGTACGGTCACCAAGGTCCTCGAACTGGATCTCGCCCAGCAGCAGATCACGCTGTACGGCGGCGGCTACGAGGCCTACCTGGAGGAGCGGGACAGGGCCAGGCGGCACGCGCGTGAGGACTTCGAGGAGTACGCCGGCAAGAAGGCGGCCCTCGAAGCCCGCGGTCACATGCAGCGCTCCTGGATGGACAAGGGCGTCAGGAACGCCCGCCGCAAGTCCACCGACAGCGACAAGCTCGGCCGCAACGCGCGCAGCGAGGCCAGCGAGAAGCAGGCCGCGAAAGCCCGCCAGACCCAGCGCATGATCGAGCGGCTCGACGTCGTCGACGAGCCCCGCAAGGAGTGGGAGCTCCGCATGGAGATCGCGGCCGCTCCGCGCTCCGGCTCGGTCGTCGCGACCCTCCGCGAGGCCGAGGTGCGCCGCGGCGACTTCTCCTTCGGCCCCGTCACCCTGCAGATCGACTGGGCCGACCGGGTCGCCGTCACCGGGGCCAACGGCGCCGGGAAGTCGACCCTGCTCGCCGCCCTGCTCGGCCGGCTCCCGCTGGACTCGGGGGACACGGTCCTCGGCTCGGGCGTCGTCGTCGGCGAGGTCGACCAGGCCCGCAAGCTCTTCCACGGTACGGAGACGCTCCTGGAGGCGTTCTGCGCGGCGGTGCCGGAGACGGAGCCCGCCGAGGTCCGTACCCTGCTGGCCAAGTTCGGCCTCAAGGCCGTCCACGTCATGCGGCCCGCCACCACGCTCTCCCCGGGCGAGCGGACCCGCGCGGCGCTCGCCCTGCTCCAGGGCCGGGGCGTGAACCTGCTCGTCCTCGACGAGCCGACGAACCACCTGGACCTGCCGGCCATCGAGCAGCTGGAGTCCGCGCTCGACTCGTACACGGGCACGCTGCTGCTCGTCACCCACGACCGGCGGATGCTCGACGCGGTCCGCACCACGCGCCGCGTCGAGGTCGCCGACGGCAAGGTCACCGAGCTCTGATGACGCTCCCGCGCACGGCGGGCCGACGGCTCGCGACGGCGGCCGTGTGCGCGGCACGGCGGGCCGCGACGGCGGTCCCGCGCGGCTGCCCGGCCCCGCGATGACGGTCTCGTTCGGCTGGGGACCCGTCGAGGCACGGGCCCTCGCCCCCTCGGCCGCCTGCGTGGTCGTCGTCGACGTGCTGTCCTTCACCACCGCCGTGGGCGTCGCCGTCGAGGCGGGCGCGGCCGTCCACCCGTACCGGTGGCGGGACGCGACGGCCGCCGCGTACGCGCAGGGCGTCGGCGCGACCCTCGCCGTCGGGCGCCGCGAGGCGACCCCCGAGCACCCGTGGTCGCTCTCCCCGGCCGCCCTGCGCGCCGCCCCGACGCCGCCGCGGCTGGTCCTGCCCTCGCCGAACGGCTCCACCATCGCCGCGGAGGCCGGCGACGCGACCGTCGTCGCCGCGTCCCTGCGCAACCACTCGGCCGTCGCCCGCTGGCTCTCACGGCGGGGGTACGGCTCCGCCGAACGCCCGGTCGCGGTCATCGCGTCCGGCGAGCGGTGGCCGGACGGTTCGCTGCGCCCGGCGCTGGAGGACCTGCTCGGCGCGGGCGCCGTCCTCGCCGGGCTGCGGGCCTCCGGCCCGCACGTCCTCACCCCGGAGGCGACCGCGGCGGCCACGCTGTGGGCGGCCACCGAGGACCCGGTCGCCGCCTTGCACGGCTGTGACTCGGGTCGTGAACTGTACGAGTACGGCTTTCCGCAGGACGTGGCCGTGGCCGCCGAGACCGACAGCTCGACGACCGTCCCCGTTCTCGTGGACGGCGCATTCCAGGAGGCACCATGACCGACCTACTGACCCGGCTGACCGAGATGCTGGACGATCTCGACGCCGACGTGGACGAGACGATCGACCTCGCCGACGAGATCGCCGCCTCGGGGGACGCCGGTCTCCTGCCGCGTCTCCAGGCGGAGCTGGATCGCGCCCTCACCGAGCGGAACGCCTACGCCCGTGAGCTCCTGGGCGGTGTCGTCGCGGCGATCGGCGGCCCGGAGGCGCTGCCGACCCTGATCCGCGCCTCCGCCGTCGACCTCGGTGACGACCAGGACGGTCTGGCCACCGAGATCGTCGATCTGGTCCAGGCCGACCCGAAGGCGGCCCGGGACCTCCTCCAGCCGCTGACGGAGGACGACGACCTCTCCGTCGCCAACCGCGCCGACTGGGCCCTGCGCTTCCTGCCGTAGCGGGTGCGGGGCCGCGCGACCGGTCCGGGGTCCACCGCCGACCGGTCCCGCCGGTCGGAGCCGTCCCCGTGGCCCGGACGGGGCACACGGGGACC
>NZ_JBHTSA010000096.1:0-30753 GCF_042795405.1 Streptomyces sp. NPDC056480
GGCACTGAAGCCGATGCCACCCTCGACGGGCTCATCGACCACTGGGCCGACCTCGACGCAGCCTGAACACCAATCCGGCGGCCTTCTGGAGCACCCGGAAGAACTGTGCCAGCGGACGAGCTGCTGCAGGCCTACACCGTGCAGCGGGCGAAGCGGTAACTGCAGTGCTGGTGAGGCATCCAGGTGTTCTCTGCCGCGATGCGACGGGGCTTGGCCTTTGCCATATGTCTGGCCTGCACGCGCTGCGGCGACTCAGCGACCAGGTCTGTGTTGCCGGTACATCCCTGCACCTGGTCGGCCTGCATCCCCGCCTCCGCTTCACCCCCACCCGACTCAACGCATTCTCTCCGTGGACCCCGTCTGTCCTTCAGGGCGGACCTAACCAACGGGGATCGGAGCGGCTCACCAAGGCTGCTGGCCCTGGCCTCGAGCCGCTGGCCTGGTCGGTGTCGGTGTACGCGTGAACGTGGCTCTGGCAAGAACTTCGTAGCCGGAGATCATCTCGGTGACACGGTCAGCCGGTCCGCATAGCGGCGGCGAAGGTGGGCGATCAGAACGACACGGTGACGGAGGAGTGGGACGCCGGCGCGTCTGGCCATCAGGCGTTTCTGCAGCTTGACGTCGGTGATCCGGCCTTCGTTGACGCCGGAGTTGTAGGGGGGTTGAGATTCCCTGCGCAACGGCATGCCGGTCATCGTCAGGGGCTTTGGCAAGGCCGACGAGAGGGGCCAGACCGCTGTTCGTGAGGTCGTTCAGCCAGCCCGGAAGGGGTGTCGCGTCGCGGTTTTCGAGCATGGCGGCGAACCGGCGGACCAGGTCGCGAGTCCGCCTCAATTCCAGGCAGTGGTCGAGGAGCCGGGGCAGGCGCGGTCGTTGATGTGGAGGTTGCGGCGGTGCGGGTGGGTGGTGATTCAGCGGGCGGCTTCACGCGGGGAGGGCGGGCGATCGCGCGGTTCACCCAGAGGCAGGCCCCGTCTGACGGGTGCGACGGCCATCTTCACGCGCTGGTAGTGGCCGGGGTAGCCCTGGGTCTGGAGTTCTTCGCGCAGAATCTTCGCGCTGTGCTGTCCCTGGTCCCAGCGTTGTTGCAGGTAGTCGAGGTAGGGGTCCAGGGTGGAGGGCTTGCGGGGCGGGCGGCGCTTCACCTCCTGCCAGGTGAGGGCCTGGGCGCATTGCTGACCGTGCGGCGGTCCAGGCCGAACTCGCGGGCCACGGAGCTGTGGCTCCGGCCGGTGCGGGTCAGGGTTCGAACGGCCTCGAACAGCCGTCGGGCGTGGCGTGCGGCCCTGGTGTCTTCCGCGGTGTTCCCGGTGGTCTCCTCCGCTGATGCGGGACGCTCTCGCCGGCCGGGGGCAGTGCTGCGGGCAGGCAGCCGCAGTGTGCGGAGGCGATGTCCTGGACGCGGCGGGAGAGGCCCTGCCAGAGATGGAAACGGTCGCTGACCTGCACTGCACCGGGGGCTCCGCCCGCAATGCCCTGCCGGTAGGTGAGGGAGCCATCGCGGCAGGCGACCTCGACACCGGGATGCTCGCGGGGCCAGCGGCTGAGCTGTTCTGCGTCGCGTCCTTCCCAGAGCGTGAGCGGGAGGCGGGTGGTGGCGTCGACCAGGAGGGTGCCGTAGGTGTCGCCGTAGAGCGCGAAGTCGTCCATCCCCAGCACCCGGGGTGTCTCCAGCGGCGGGAGTGGCACCCGCATCAGCTGAACCAGGACGGTGCACCGCGAGAGCCTGATGCTCAAGGTCCGCAGTATCCGGGCACCGCCCCGGCCCGCCAGCACCACACCGACGTCCTCCACCAGGCGCTGCAACTGCGGTGTCCGCCGTTGATAGCGCACGGTCAGCCCCGCTATCTGTTCGGCGAAAGTCACCTTCGGGCACGTCGCGTTCTTGCAGTACAGACGTCGTACGGACAAGTCGATGCCCACAGGCCGCCTGCCGGCGAGAGTGACGTCGGCGAGGCGGCGTACATAGCGGCTGTGGCGCCACTCACTGAGCCGGCCGCAACCCGTACATCCTGTGGGAACACCGGACCTCGTACGAGCGTGAATCGCCACACCAGCATCAGAGACATCAACCGAAACGACCAGCACATCGACTAACTGCGATAGCAGCATGGTCAGTTCAAAGAGCACAGCGACAGGCTGCCCGCTATGCGGACCGGCTGACCGTGTCACCGAGATGATCTTCGGCTACGAAATTCTTGTCAGAGCCACATTCTCGCGTACGCCGACAGTCGGCCGCGCACAGGCGGGAGCCCTCTGTTGCACTGCCCAGCGGGACATGCCCCGGGAGCGAAGCAACTTCTGCCCTCGCGCAATCATGGAGCTCGCCCTCAGGCAGAGCTATCGAGCTGGTGCGTGAGGTGTGGCCACTGCTGGGTGACATGATCTGGATGTGGCGGTCATGGTCTACCGGACGGTTCTCGTCCACTGAGCTTCTTCAGCGTGCAACTCCAGTGTGAGGACGGCCTTGGCGATTGACGTCATGCGGTTGGGGCTGCAGCGGGACCTGCGGAAGATCCGCCAGGACTTCAGGCGGGCGACGCCGCGTTCGACGGGTGCGCGTGCTGCGGCCAAGGCACGGTTGCGGGTCTTGTCGGTGGGGGTCAGTTCCTGCAGGGGCCTGCGTTTGATGCCCGTGGTCAGCCACGGACCAGCGCCCTGGTAGGCGAGCTCGGCCACGATAGGAACGCCCTGGCGCTCGCAGTTCCGGATGATGCGGTGGGTGCGGGCGGCGGTCAGGTCGTGGGTGCGGCCCGGCAGGGCGGGCGAGAGCCACAGCAGCCGCCCGTCGGGATCGGTAACGGCCTGCACGTTCACGCCGTGGCGGCGGTGCTTGTGCGAGTAATCGGCCCGGCCGTCGCCGGCCCGGTCGCATTCGGCGAGGGCGCCGTCGAGCAGGACGAAGTCGGGTTCGTGGTCGCGCAGCGTCTTGAGCAGGCCCGGTGCACGTGCGGCGGGCAGGTTGAGGACCGCGCTGGTGTAGGCGTGGGCGGTGGACTCGCTGATGCCGAGCCCGGCGGCGGTCTTCGCCAGAGTGGTGTGTTCGCGCAGGTGCACCAGTGCCGCCATCGCGCGTTGGGACGGGCGGAGCTTGCGGCGTCGACCGCTCTCACGGGTGACGATCAGCATGGTGACCCACTCCACGAGTGCATGCGGCAGGTTGAGTGCGGCAGGATGGATGACCAACGAGGCCACCGAGCAACGTGATTGAGACTTCAGACATCTCGATCAACAGCCCGGGGGCCTCGCTCGATGCGCTTCACGGACCGTCACCCGATCGGTGGCCACATCGAAGAAGCTCAGTAGGTGAACAGGGATTCTCCGTCCTCGTGTTTCTCTGTTTGAGGAGCTGGCCGGTCCGAGGCGGGCGTGGTCGGACCGTCACGAAGTGCGGGGCCGTGTCAGGCAATGGGTGACGGGAGCCAGCGTCTGGTATCGGCTCGTGCCCGTTGACCGCCTGGTGGCCAGGATGGTCGGTCTGCGGCACGCTCTGCTACATGCGGTGCCGGAGAGCCCGGATGCCACGGCGATGCATGGTGGCCCGGCCTCCAATCACACGTGATGGGCAAACCGTATGGAGCGGCCAGCGGCCTGGGCCAGTTCACGGATCACGGCCCCCTGCTCATAGAGCGCTCGCACCGCGAGATCGCACTCGTCCCGGATGTCAGCCCAGTAGTGCTTGCCCTTCTCCATGCATGCCGTCTCGCACTGATAATCTGCGGTTTATCTGTACAGCACGAATTCACCTGCCCGATTCATTTCCCTCAGGAGTGAATTACTTGCCAATAAAGGTCTTGAATAATTTGCTTAATTAATGAAAAGCGAAGACGAAATCAATGGGTGGCTGAAATGATCACAACCTCAGAAGCTGGGCGGCAGTGAGAAGTTCCACGCACCTGCCCTCCGATCGGAGCGTTAGGTGCATCACTTACGAGGCATCTGAGTAACTCTTCCTCATGGCGCACAGTCGGCATCCCGGTCGAATCGTCTTTCCAGCTCATTGCAGGAAGGACACATCGATGCGAAGCCTGACAAGCCTGGGGCAGATAGCAAACACAGCCGTCCGGCGTATGGTCGTGCCCCTGGTCGGCCTCTCGCTGGCAGTCGGCACGACGGCCGTCGCGGCACCGCAAGCGAATGCCGCAACGGACAGTCAGCGGAGGCTCAATGGATGGATCAACCACTCGCTCACCGTCATGCGCGCCAATGGAATTCCCGGAAGCTACGCCGCGATCCATAAAACCATAATGCGAGAATCAAGCGGAAATCAGTACGCGATCAACCTGTGGGACTCCAATGCGCGCGCCGGCATTCCGTCCAAGGGGCTTATGCAGGTAATTGACCCGACCTTCCGTGCCTACCATGTCAAGGGCACCTCCTGGAACATCTACGACCCCATCGCAAACATCACTGCCGCCTGCAACTACGCCTGGCATCGCTACGGAACGATCAACAACGTCGCCCACAGAGTCAACTACTGACCGGCAATCTGCAGTGGATTACCAGCCGTGGCGCCTGGACTGAGAGAACCTGTCAGACGCTCACTGAGCTTCTTCAACTCGGGTTCGGCCGGAGGCGCTCAGGAGGGTCTGACCTGCACAGACACTTCAGGTGGGTCACCCGATCGGTGGGCAAGCTGAAGAAGCTCACGAAGACGGCCACGGGCACCTGCATAGGCCAGGAAGACCCCGACCTGGCAGTTCTCCGTGCGGCCTGCGGTTCGGGAATATTGCCGCTGGACACCGGCTGACTGTACACCCTTCTTCAGGAATCCGGTGTCATCGACGATCAGCACCGCGTCCCGGTCGCCGAGATGTTCCACGACATACTCACGCACGTCGTCGAGGACTTCCTCCGCGTCCCGCTCGATCCGGTTCAGCAGCCGGTGGAACCGGTCCGGACCCGCATGACCGGCCTCCTCCGCCAGCGCCCAGCCGTTCTTCCGCTCGAGCGGAGCGATCAACCCCCGCATATACGCCAGTGTCGACTCACGCGGCTCCGACCTGGCGAACCGATGCGCGAACCGCTCATGCAGAGCATTCAACTCGCCAACCCACGACCGGGAATCAACAAGAACCCCACCCATGAACAACCCAACGACCGACCTGTCCAACCGCCACGGCAAAGACCGTTGCAGTACTAATACTCCAGCAGCGGTTCTCCGTTTGCTCTGGTCAAGGGCCTGAGTGTGGGGAGTGTAGTGCTGTGGAACCGGGGGTGGGGCGGTCTTTCGCGGACCGTCCCACCAACGGGTGGCCGCGCCGCATGTAATGACAGTGGCGTGCGTTGGCCTGGTGGTGGCGGCGCCACCGTGACCATCTCATGGCATGGCTGTGGTCCGGAGGGTGGTGGCGGGGGCCAACTGCCAGCAGACGGCGGATCTCTGCTGGTGTGAGGTCCACGAGGTCGGGTGTGTCCCGGCTGGCACCCCCCTTTTTCGCGTTCCTGGCCAGCCATCACTGCCAGGAACGCGTGGGCGGGCATGGCGAGCGTGATGTGCCGGTACCAGCCCACGCAGCGGCGGACCTCGTACTGGTCCAGGCCGCACTCGTTCTTCGCGCTCTGGAAGCACTCCTCGATCTTCCAGCGGCATCCTGCGACGCGGACAAGGCCGCCGAGGGTGGCTTCCAGGGGTGCGCAGGCAAGGCAGTAGGCGATCTCACCGGGTCTGGTGATGCTGTGGCGGGCCAGCATCCAGTGCTGTCGGGTGGGTTGGTCGCCGCCGGACTCCCCGGCGGCCGGCAGGCGGCCGCCCAGTCGTAGAAGCGCTCACCTTTTGCTCCTCTTCCGGCGGACAGGCGTTGCCAGGCCTCTGGCGGGGCCTGGCCGACGAGATGGTCGATGCGCGGGCCGTGGACCTGCTGTGACTTGGGCACCGCCACGACGTGGGACAGGCCGGCTTCCTCGGGGAAACGTCGGAAGCGGGGGTCCTGTCCGTAGGCGGAATCGGCTGTTACCCAGGCGACCGGCAACGGGGAGGCGAGCGCCCGCGTGATCACGTTCCGGGCCAGCTCGCCCTTCGTGGCAAAGACGCGCCCGTCGGGGATCCGGGCGGATCGGCATCGGTCCCGGTCCTCGGTCCAGGACCTGGGCAGGTAGAGCTCACGGTCGACCCGCTTCATTGAACTGGCCAACGGGGAATCGGATCTGGCGGCGTACTTCACGGCAGCGTCTGTCGAGCTGCGCGCGGTCCCCTCTGCACCTGGGAAGAGGAACAGGCCGTGAGAGGTCCGTGCCTGGCGCGGGAGGTATCGGGGCGCGCCAGGCACGGAGTTGTGCGGCGGTGATGTCACCGCTGGTTTCAGGCCTGCGGATAGCCGACGGCAGTGAACGGCTGTTCGGCGGTCGGGTCGTACCACCAGGTGGTGGTGATGCCCAGCGCGGTGGGGGCATCGGCGACGCCGACGCCGGTGCGGGCCGGGTTGGCGCCGAGGACGGGGCGGCAGGCGCTGCGCAGGAGGGTGTGGAGCAGGTTGGTACGGGCAGGCGTACGGGGCATAGCGTGGCTGCGCAGTTGGTCATGATGGGCGAGCAGGAGGGCGGCGAGGCCGGTGACATGAGCGGTGGCGATCGCTGTGCCATCGGCCGGGGTGTAGCCGCCGCCAGGTGCTGTGGTGATCACGGCGGTTCCGGGAGCTGCGATGTCGACGCCGGCGCCGGTGGCGGTGAACGGGGCTGGGTAGGGGCCGGGCCACGGCGGCTGGACCATGGTGTGGCTGTCAGCGGGGTGGGTGCCGGTGTGTGTGAGGGCACCGACGGCGAGGACGTGGGGCAGTGCGGCGGGGTGGGTGAGAGGACCTGCGGTGTCGCCAGCCGGAGCAATGACCGCAGTCCCGGCGGCGTGCGCATCCATGAGTTTCCAGGCGACCAGCTGGGACGGTAGGGGGTAGGCGAGGTTGATTTGTGCGATGTCGATGGTGTGGGCGATGCAGTAGTCGACTGCTTCGAGCAGGTCGCTGACGTGTCCGCCGGGGAAGAGTTTGAGGGAGTGGAGTTCGGCTTCGGCGGCGATGCCGGTGATTCCGGTGCGGTTATCGGCCGCGGCGATGATTCCGGCGCACCAGGTGCCGTGCCCGGTGGCATCGGTGTGCCAGGTCCTCTCCCCGACCAGGCGGGTGAAGTCATATCCGGTGTGAACGGCGTCTTTCAGGTCGGGGTGGGTGATGTCTACGCCGGAATCGAACAAGGCAATCTTGATGCCGTGGCCGCGGTAGGTGGGCGGGAGCTGGTGCAGCCGCATCGCCTGCGCACCCCAGCCGGTGACTGCCTGGCCGGGAAAGCCCTCGAACGTCTCCGCCAGCGCCGTGAGTTCTACGGTTGCCTCCGCGCCGTCGCCCAGGCGGAGATCCAGGCGCAGCGGCCAGTAGTCACCGGCCGGGCGGATGTACAAAGCCTGCAACGTGGCCACGCTGTCCGCGGCTAGGGCGAGCTCGGCCCTGCCGTCGGAGCCGGTCACAGCATGGGCGGTGGCGCCGGTCCCGATGGCCCACACATGAGCATTTGGTACCGTCTCGCCGGCACTGCCCTTGACCAGCACACTCAGCCGCTCGGGCTCTGCGAGCGGCACGCAGAGCGCCGGATCGGTCACCGGTGCGGACGTGCCCAGGCCGCCTGGCACCCAGGAGGCGGGTGTGTAGGACAGGGGCTGGTCGAGCTCGACGACAACCTGCGGGTTTGCTGCCAGCGCGCGGGCGCGCTCTTCGGTCATCATCACCACTGCGACCGGCGGGCACGCTGGACGGGGTTCCGTAATTGCCCCCAGCCCGCGCGAACGTGACGGACGCACCTGTGCGACAGGTTTCACGTCCGGGTCCTCTTCCAGCAGCATGAACAGTGCCGCAGCCTCGATCGGCGGCACTCCGCCCGCTAGCAGACCCAGCGGGCGTGGCGCGACCAGATACTGGCCCCACCCCACCCGGCTGTCACGAGACCCAGCAGGATAGGACTGCGGCCACTCACTCTGCATGCCAGGCCGGCTCACCGGCTCGCCGGTCCGTCCGGCTGCCGAGCTCCGCCCGTCCTGGGACTTCACGTCCTCGTCACCATTGCCCGGCTTTACGCTGCCGCCCTGCTCACTCATTACCCAACCGCCATCTGAAGAGTTGTGTCGTTCGTTGCACGCGTCGGATATCACCGCTGGTGGGAGCGGGCGTGGCACCGCTCCCACCAAGGCCGGTACCGCCGCGGGCTCTCGTCATTGCGTGGCGGTACCGTTGGCCGGGCGGACCGCTGCGGGGGATAGACAGCGGTCCGCCCGGCCTGTTTCTCACATGGTCCAGGGCATCTGGCCGTAGTGATGCTGGGGGACCGGGGACTGCCCCTGCCCCTGGATCTGGCCGAACTGGCTCTGCTGCTGCATGCCGGGGAACTGGCCGGGCTGCTCCTGCTGGCCCATCTGGCCCTGGCCGGTGATCTGCGCGAGCGCGGCGTGCACGATCGGGGCGATCCGGCGGGCGCACTCGGACAGCACCTGGCTGAACGCGTGCGTCGGGATATGCCCCTGCGCCTGGATCCCCATCAGGATCTGCGGATCCATCCGCAGCTGCTCTACCACCGCGGACACTGCGGTCGCCGAACAGCGCAGTGCCAGCTCCGTCACCAGCATCGGCAGCTGCTGCATGCCCTGCCCCTGCACAGCGAGCGGCTGCTGCTGGCCGAACTGCCCCTGACCCTGTTGGGTCCAGGGCTGCTGGCTGGGGGCCTGGAGACCGAGCCCCCAGGGCTGTTGCGCGGGCATCTGCTGGCCGTAAGGCTGCTGGGACTGGGGCTGGCTGAACTGCTGGGGGGTATAGACGGACATGCGGGACTCCTCTTTGAGTCTTGCGGGGGACTGCAGGCGGAACGGTGTCACCGGACACTGACTCTGCCGACGTGCAGAGCAGATCACTAACCGGCCAAGAGTGCATTCCGGGACTTACCTCTCAAGATACGTACGTGGCTGCGATCTGCTGCTAGCGACACACATGCCTGCATGGCTGTCCAGGTCACATGTCTCAGGTGTGCATTTCTTGCCGGGAGTGGCCGGGGTGGGGTGGCCGGGGTGTGTTGGCGGGGTCATGCTGGGAGGATGAGTGGGCACCTGTCCTCGGCTGCCTCGCCTGGCGCTGTGCCGGTGCTGCTGTCGCCGATGCTCGGTGTGATCGGCGAGCTGCCTGGGGCGGACACGGAGGCCGAGTTTGCGTATGAGGCGCTGTGGAATGGCGCCCGCGTGCTTGCCCATCTGCCGGGTGACGGCAGCATGCGTCTGCTGTCAGCCGCAGGCATGGATGTCACTGCCCAGTACCCGGAGTTCCAGGTGCTGCCGGGAATGCTGCCCGTGCCGGAATCGGTACTCGACGGGGAGATCATCGTCCTGGACGAGGAGGGCCGTCCGTCAGTGGAAGGCCTGCAGCAGCGGATGAGCCTGCACCATCCTGAGGCGGTTGCCCATGCCCTGGAAGACCTGCCTGTCCAGCTGATGGTCTTCGACATCCTGTACCTGGGCCAGCCGGTTGTCCAACTGCCTTACACCTCAAGGCGGGATCTCCTTGATGACCTTGCTCTGGCCGGTCCCGGCGTTGCGGTTCCTGCGGCATGGCCCGCACCTGCTGCCCAGGCGTTCGAGCAGACCCGTGCTGAGGGTTATGACGGTGTGGTCGCCAAACGGCTCTCCAGCCCCTATCTTCCGGGCCGCCGCACCCGTGACTGGATCAAGATCAAGCACCTGATCCCGTACTGACCCCGGGCAAGCGGGTCCGGCCAAGGCTCCCGCCGGCCGGTGGCTGCGCCCACGGCAGAGGGCCCGGCCGACGGGCGGTGCTGTTCCTCTCGTCGTGAACATCGTCCCTGCGGCGGTCGCCGAAGTGCTTCCCGGACTGCCGGGAGAACGCTGCTCTGCAGCGCTCAGGTGCTGCCGACAGGAAACTCACGAACGGGCATGCCACGTGGATCGGTCGGTTCCACGGGCAGGGCGTGAGGAACGCAGCGCAGCAGCCGTGCAAGCTGAGGCGATACGTTACGGATAGCCAAGGCAGTGCCGTATGCGCGGGCGGTCTTCTGCACGGTGATCAGGGCGCTGAGGCCGGCGCAGTCACAGAAGCCGAGTCGGCGCAGGTCGATGATGACCTGCTCGTGCCGGTGAACGGTGTCGAGGAGCGCCTGGCGGATGTGGGGCGCGGTGGCGATGTCGAGCTCGCCGGTGACGGACGCGACTGCCTGGTGGCTGTCACGGGTCAGGAGGATGTGAGCACTCATCCCGGGCCTCCCTGCCGGAGATGGCTGGCCGTCCCGCGGTCGCCGGGTGGTGCCCGGCTAGGGGTATGTCAGCCGAAGAGGTCGCGGACGCGCAGGGTGCGGATCTTGCGTCGGCGCTGGGGGCCGTTGAGGCCGGCCGGCGCCGTAAGGGGGGCGGTGGGTTCCCATTCGGCATGGTAAGCGGCCCAGAAGTCATTCCACGCGGCGGTTTCGGTGGGGCCGTGTCCGCTGACATGAGTGCTGGGGCAGGTGACGGTGTAGCCGTCGGGGGTCAGCTGGACGGACACGCCGGTGTTCGGCATCACCACCACCTCCATACGGGGTTGTGCGGTGCGATAGTGCCCTTCAGTGTGCCAACCCCCGCCGTCATATACCAGCCCAAACCAGTGCCTGGTGTCGGGCAGACGCCTGATACCCCGGTCATGTGCTAACGCGGGATGTGAGCGATGCAAGACCGAGGCGGCACGTGCGCGTGCAGCAGGCGTTCGGGCTGGATGATCTCCCATGCTCGGCTGGACGCCCGGCGGGCTGGCAACCCGTTCTTCGACCGCGCCCTGACAGACGAGTCCTGCACCCGGACCGTGTACGCCAGCCGGGGCTGCTGTTCCTCGCGTAGCCGTACGCTCGCGACCGCACTGTCGTGTCTATCTGGCGTTCTTCGCTCCGGTTGGGGAGAGTGCCTGGCTCGTCCTGCTGCCGCACCACCAGGCCCATTGCAGCCTCGCCAAGGCGCAGGAAGCGGCCGAGAATCTGACGCGCCTGGGTCTCCATGTGTGTCTCCAGACGCAGCACCCGTATCCGCCGCGCCCTCGTCACCCCGCCTGCCGGATCGGACATGCCCTGTCCTGGCCCCGCACCGGACTCCGGCACACGCAGAGCGCGGCACCGCACATCCCTGGCTGTTCTGGCCAGCAGCACGCACAGGCATACCTCCGTGGCCAGCCGTATTCCGGTGCTTGGGGCTCCGCAAGATATCGAACCGGACGCATGCTCTAATCGAACGGTGGGGTGGTAGCTCAGCTGGTCAGAGCAGCGGACTCATAATCCGTCGGTCGTGGGTTCAAGTCCCACTCACCCCACAAACAGCCTCCGCCTGCTACGGGCTTGGCTCCCCTGGGCTGCCGGGAGTTCCGACCCGGCCCGGCAGCGGGGCCTGCTCGCGGCTTCAGCTGCACCCGCGTCCTGCCCGGGTGAGTTCAGCCATGCGGACGGGGCCCGGCAGTATGGGCCGGTTGAGGGGTAATGGTAGGAGTGGAGGGAGTCGAACCCTCACGCCGCTAAGGGCACCGGGACTTGAATCCGGCGCGTCTGCCAGTTCCGCCACACTCCCGTATCTGTAGCTGGGCATACGGTACCTCGCCCGCTCTTGCTGCTGTCCATCTGACGGCCTCGGGCCCAAAGTGAAGCGTATGTCTCATGGCTGTCCACGGTGCCGTTCGGAGCCTCGTTGCCCCACCGGTTTCCGGTTGCCATCGGCCAATGTGAACAGGCAGGTGGACAGGGCTGAGCAGCCGAAGACGAGATCGATGGCCGCGGCGGACTGGGTGGGCGACTGAGTGCGAGCACCCGGAGGCGGAAACGCGGCCGGGGTGAGGCCGCAGGTCCGCACTGTGCCCGGAGACCAGCTCCACCCGGATCGACCGCCCAATACATGCCGCGAGCACAGCCCCTTTACGCGGCAGGTCCCGAGCCATCCGTGCCCGGCGACGCCTGCGGCGGGTGCTCTGGCCGAGACGTTTCCCAGAGCACCCCCACGGGGGCTATCTGCAGCCGGAAAGTACGAGGCCCTGGACCTGGGCGGCTGAAGGGGAGCTTCCACTCGCCAGGTCCAGGGCTTGTGCCGGAACCGGCACCGCAGCACTGACCCCTGGGGTGTCGCCGCCCAGGGCTCACTGTGCTACCTCGCGCCAGCGAGCATACTGAGTGGAAGGGGCATAACAGAGTGCGCCACGCCGCGGACTTAAGGCGCCCGCCCGCAGCTTGTCGGTCACCCTCTATCACTGTGGCGGTGCTGGCCGTTAACCTGCCGGTATGCCAGACCGGGATGGCCGTCGCGCTGCGGGCGTAGCATCTTGAAGGCCATGTGGCAGTGTTATGGCAGCACGGCTCCCGTAGCTCAGCGGATAGAGCGGACGCCTTCTAAGCGTCTGGCCGCAGGTTCGAGTCCTGCCGGGAGCACTGTCTTTGGCCCATGGCTGGGCAGTTTGCGCAAGCCGACCAAACGCCCCTTTGAGAGCCCGGGAGTAGGCACAAGGGAGCTCGTTTGGTATAAGGGGTCGGCCGCAGCAGGCCTCCCTGCCGGCGGTCACGTATTGCGTGACCGTCGGCATACTTATCAGAGGCGGACACCAGACACGTATCTCAGCTCGCCACGTGGCGTCCGCCGTCATGGGTGCAGTGACTTCAGGAGGGCGTTTAGCCGTCCTGAGCCCAGGGACCGGGCGGCGTCGCATTCGGTGCAGGCTGCTGCGCGTAGACCCAGTCGAGGGTCTGGTTGCTGGGGATGCACCCGGCGACGTGGAGAAGGATGGCGCCTGGGTATCCGGGGCGGTGGGGCAGATACGTCCGTGGGCTGGCTTTTTCGTGGCAGGCCTTCTGGCGGGGGCAGGCAATACGTGGCATCCCGATAGACACTCCAGGTTTGGCGGGGCTGTGTGGGGGCTGCCCAAGGCGCGGTGCTTGATGGTCCCGATCTGGTAGTGCCAACCGTCCTGCTGTTGTCGCCGGGTGCGGAAGCTGAGCCCGGACTTCCCGGCCTTCCGGGGGCACGGCGAGGACTGGCAGCCCTGGAGTGCCCTGACGACCGCGCTGCCTCCCGGGCCTAGCCAGCCTTCAGAGCTGGCTATCAGGAGATTGGGGGCCGAAAGGGAAGGCGGCCCGTAGTTACCACTCAGGGTGCACATCGTGGCTGTCGTAGCGGGAACCTGCTGCGGTGATCCAAGGCCTGAAACGACCTGGCCCGGATGCCTCGTGCGCGTAGCTCACCGGTTCCTCTGTCTCGTCAGTGAGGATGACGGCCCCTGCCTTCTGTGCGCAGCGCAGGGCGTGTGTCCAGTGCCGCCCGCGATGACCGGTGCGATAGTCGGGGACCTTGCATTGAGTCATTGGCTCTCACCGCCGTGCCATGGCTTCGCGCGCATCCGTACAGAACGGAGGGGGGTGTTGGATATCCGATCGGATCTGAGCGCACAAAGATACCCGGTTCATATAGTTCTGGACATATTGGTTCCTGGGGCGTCCGTGTCGGCACTGGATTCGGTCAGTTGCGGCAGGTCGCCGCAGTATGGAGAAGCGATGACGTCGAGCGCCTAGTCCTCCTCTACAGCAGCGACGCCGACACCCGGGCACAGGTCCGGTTGGCCGTCGGCCGCAGTCTCGCGTCCGGCGTTCCACCGGTCGTGTTCGTTGAGTGCGCAACTCTTCCCGCGGTCCTGCTGGTACTGGATACAGGCCGGATCGATGCCTGCGTGCTGGACGGCGAGACGGTCCCCGTTGGCGGCATGGGCGTGTGCTGGCAGATCAAGAACGAGGTCTTCCAGTGTCCACCAGTCCTGCTCCTGATCGGCCGGCCGCAGGATGCATGGCTGGCCACCTGGAGCCACGCCGACGCTGTGAACACCCTGCCCGTGGAACCGGTGGAACTCGCCGCATCCCTCGCCGCACTGCTACGCACGCCACGCTGGACCCGCCCGTGAAATGCTTCCGCTGCATGCCTGCGCGGGGTCGCCGAGCGTCCCCGGGGTGCAGTTGCAGCTGATCAGGGCGGCCGCTGGCATCAACGGCACGCACCGGAATGATGTGCATGCGCATAGCCGAAGGATTCTGCGTCCGGCCTTCGCCGCACTTGGTGTGCCACGCTCGCTGGAGCCGACCGCCCGGTCTGCCGTTGGCGCGCCAGGCGGCATCATTGATGTTGCGGCTTGGATAGTGCTGGTTGCGGGCTCAGAGTTCTTGAGGTGTGACTGATGGCGACGGGGCCTGGCCTGGCTGTTCGCGCCTCCACGGCCCCTTTGCAGTGTGCGGGGCAGCATCCTGGCTGCCAGGGTGCTGCCCTTGGCGGGGCAGGTGTTCTCGAGCGTGGGCCGTCCATGGCCGGGCGGGCACTGTCTCAACGCTCACGAGGCCAGTGTTCACCGGTGATCCCGGAAGGGGAAGGGGGAAGGATCGGCTTGAGTCCGTCACGCACTTGGCGACGCAGAGCCCACCAGAGTGCCCTGCATACTCTTCCCCGCGTTCCGTGTCTGGGAGCGGGGCTTTTAGGTTGGGTGAATGAGCGGAGGCTGACTGCCGATGATGCAGACAGGTACACAATCACCCCAGTTGCCCGTTATGCCGGTTTAGGTATTGCTTGCTCAGGGGCTCTGCGCCGTGTGGGTGTGTGCTGGATGTAGTCAGAGAAGGTTTCCGATCCCGCACTGGACAGGCAGTGATCCTGATGACGACGACCACGATCTTCCCGGGAGGGCGGCAGCAGGACTCCACGCTGCGGTCCGTGTCGGCCGGCGGGCGCGTGTTCGGTCTTCCTCTGGAGCACGGGCCGCTTGCTCCGGCTGCTGCACGTCATGCTGCGCGTCCTGTTCTGGAGGCCTGGGGGCTGGACGGGGACCGGGTCTACGACGTGCTGCTGGTGGTCTCTGAACTGGTCACCAATGCTGTCACTCATGCCATGCCCCCGGTCGCCCTGCACCTGTACTCCGCCACAGACGACTCGGGCCGTGTCCAGGTCCACGTCACTGACGGCGGTCCCCGCGCCGAAGCCGGCCCTCCTCCCGGAAGCTGGGCGGCTTCCCGCTCAGGTGCTGAACACGGCCGTGGCGATGTGATCGTCACCGCTCTGGCCGGTGTCACCGGAGCAGGCCCTGAAAGCGGTCCCGGCGGGCTCATCGATCACTGGGCTGACCTCGGCGCAGCCTGAGCATCTGCCAGGCATTCTGGGCGTGATCAGTGACCTCGACTCCGACTACGCCGCCTGCTCGGGCGATTCCTCGGTCGGCACGGGGGCCTCGCGCCCTCCTCGTAGTCCGGCACCCGGTGGAGCGAACAATGGTCCCTCAGGCGCCGGGACCGTCATGGGCTTCGCCTCTCGGTGCGGGACGTCCTGTCGGCGTGCATGTGAGAGCATCGATCCGGCGGCTGCCGGCGGGAACTCGTGCCCTGTGGATCTTCGCAGCCGAACGACCAGGCATCCGGGATTAGGCGCAAAGGCCCGAACTACCCGGTCAGGTGCTGCAAGGCTCGGCTGGACAGATCCATCAGGGATGGCAGGCAGCAGGTGAAGCTCCTGGCAGACACGGTGATCTCGGTTCAGAATCCTTCCGCCAGGAGCCTCGCCAGCCGGGTAGAACGGTTCAGGCTAGCGACATGGTTGCGTGACCCAGCTCATGGCTAACCAGCGGAGCGGCGTCTTGGTGAGTACGGGCGTTGATCAAGACTTCGGCGTCCGTGTCTTCAGCTGCCATCTTCTGCAGTTCCTCTAGATTCAGCATTTCTTTGCTCGCATTTCTCTGGACATTCGGTAAAGAGGCCATCATGGATCTTTATTTGGGCTTGATCCAGAGTATTTATTACTTGACGCCTGCCCGCGATCGGTCTCGTCGTCGACTGTGCCTGGTTGGTGCGGGGTGCCAGGCCGCCCGCACTCGGGAGTGGCCCTGCTCTGGCAACGAACTTGGAACGCCATTCGTGGATTCGGCGAGTGATATCCAGCGATCTTCGCAGCGGACGGCGCGGCCGGGATGGCTGGGCAGATCCTGAGGTCCGCTGAGGGCTTGGCCCGCTCGGCGGACGCCGGTTTCGTCGCGGCGGCGGTCGTTTACGCTTCTCTTGTTCGGTGAGGATCTGGAGCAGCAGCTTGACGTCCTTCTTGTCCGGTTTCAGGCAGTCCGGCCTTGCTGTGCCGGGCGAACACGGAGGACAGCCGACTGCCCGCTACGGCCGTCGTGAACTCGTTCGCCAGTGCCGGGGCGGGATCGAGCTCTCGCTCATGGACCCTGCATGGGCGCTGCCCGGCGACGGCATCTCCCCGTTCGGGAGCAGCTGGGACGAGGCCGCCGAACCCTCGCTGCTGGCGGTGCATGGGGATCACACCCTCCTCGGCCCCGTGGTCCCCCTGCCGCCCCGATCCTCATGACCATCACAGGCTCCGCTGGCTACACGGACTCAGATGGAGACAGGCCCGCTGGCCTGCCATGTGGCACCTCGTCGTCGACCACGCCGTAGGGCCTGTGTGATGTCGTGATCAGTTGCCGGGTTCTGGGCTCTTCGTGGGGTGGAACCCCGGTAGGACTGTGGGGGTGACGCGTAGGCAACTCGCCCATGCTCAGTGGAAGCTCATCGGGCCGTATCTGCCGATCGGCAGATACGGCCCGTATCCGGAGCGTTTGCGGGAGCAGTTCGAGGGGGTGGTCTGGCGGTTCCGCTCCAGCGGTCAGTGGCGGGAGATGCCTGCCGGGTCCGGTCCATGAACCACCGTCTGCGGACGTTTCCGCGTCTGGCGGGACGCCGGTGTGTTCACCGCCCTGCTGGAAGGCCTGACCGCTCAGGCAGCCCGCGCGGAGCAAACAGACTTGCCGCTGGTCAGCGTGGACTCCACTACGGTCCGCGCCCACCACGACGCCGCGGGGCTCCGCGTCAGCAAGCACCTCATGCCGGCCCTGGAGGAAGCCGCGCAGGAGCAGGAGACAGCCCGGCAAAAAAAGGGGTGGCACGGAGGAACAGAACGGACAGGACGAGCGCCGGCATATCCGGCACCGGCGCAAGATCCCGCTGAAGCAAGCCCTGCCCGGCCGGTCCCGGGGCGGCCTCACCAGCAAGATTCATCTCGCGGCGGACCGCAGATGCCGTCCGCTCGCGTTCGTCCTGACCGCCGGGCAGGCCGCGGACAGTCCGCAGTCCATCCCCGTGCCCGAGAAGGTGCGAGTCCGTCTGCCGGCCGGCCGTCCCCGCACCAGACCCGGCGCAGTCGCCGGCGACAAGGCCTGCTCATCGCACGCAAACCGCCGCTACCTGCGGAAACGCAACGTCACAGCAGTCATCCCGGAGAAGAAGGACCAGGCCGCGAACCGCAAGAAGAAGGGCTCACGGGGCGGCCGGTCCATCAGCCACGACGCCGGCCTCTGCAAGGAACGGAACACCGTCGAACGCCTGATCAACAAGCTGAGAGCCCGGCGAGGCATCGCCACCCGCTATGTCTCGTCCGGGTGGATCTCGCTGTAGGCCAGGCGGGAGTGGTCGTCGACGGCGGAGTGGACGTAGTCGAAACCCATGTTGTTGCGGGCGGCCCGGCCGGCCTGACGGCCCAGGGTCTTGTGACCGCCGCCGTCGGGGATCCGGCCGAGTTTCTTCACGTCCACGTGCACGAGTTCGCCGGGGCGGTCACGTTCGTAGCGGCGGATGGCGATGCCGGTGGGACGGTCGAGCCAGGCGAGCCGGTTCAGCCCGTGCCGGGTCAGGATCCGGTGGACGGTCGAGGCGGGCAGTCCCAGGATCGGGCCGATCCGGGCGGGTCCCAGCTTGCGGGTCCGCTGCAGGTCGCAGACTTGCTCCTCCACCGTGGCCGGCGTCCGGTGCGGGGTCATGCCCGGCCTGCTGGAGAAAGGTTCTTTTGTCGCGAGGACGATCCACGTCACTCGACCCACCCGAAATAGGTAAACCATACTCAAGATTCTCTGGCGCGCGGGAATACTAAACTGAGGGTGATGCGCGGTCCCCTGGCGAGTCGTTTGACATAGTCCAGTGCACCCACATCTCTCTACACCATTACGAAAAGAGTGGACCATGACAGCATTACTCGCCGTAAAATCGATCGGCGTTGAACTTGGAATTACGGCGGACGTCGCCTTCGAGAGTGACCCTATATACACCGAGGCCACGCTTTTCCCGCTTGGAACCACGGACATGCGCGTTCAGATCAACGAAGCCGAGGCCAGTGACCCATCCCTCCGCCCTCTCGGGATGCGCTACGGCGTGAGCATGGTAGGCGGCGGATCCCACCCCTGGCGGCCGGGCGAGTTTAGGCCGCCCGGCCGGGATGGAGAGGGTGAGTACACGCTCCACGAGACCATGAACCTCCAGACGATCTTCAACCAGGACAACGATGTGGAACAGGACTACTTCGACTAGGCGTGAGAGCGGCAATCTCTATAAGTCACGTGAGGCCAGAATAACGCTGGCGGCACAGGGTTCCGCTTGAACGTGGACACGCGAGCGTGTCGCCTCGGATTGGCACGCTCGTATCCAAAGCCCGGAACCAGCCGCATCGCTGCCCCGCGGCTTTTTCATGGCACTCACGGCTGCGACGTTAGCGCGGAGCGCCGTTGCCAGATGCAGAAAAGATTCCCAACTGCGAATTCTTTACCGCAGTCGTCAAATAAGCCGAGGCGGCGCACTGGGAGCATCTGAGGCAGCCCCGCAGCGTGCGGATCGGTGTGGGTCGCATCCAGCAAGATCCGGCTCGACTTGCATATCCCTGTGGACCCTCCACGGAAAGGCCCTACATGTCTATCAGTTCCAATTCGCGAGTTCTGATTCTCACTTGCCCGGCGGACTCGAGTGCCACTCTGGTCACTCAGGAACTTGACCGGCGCGGAGTAGGGTACTCCAGGTGCAATCCCGGAGATTTCCCGCAGAGCCTTCGTTTGAGAGCGACGCTTGACGACCAGTGGGTGGGGTTCCTGGAGGGTGACGGTGAAGTAATTGATCTTTCGGCCGTCGGTTGCGTTTACTATCGGCGGCCGACGAAGTTTGAGTTCGCATCAAGCATGTCTAATCCAGAGAAGTCATTCGCCAACAGCGAGGCGAGGATGGGATTCGGCGGCGTTCTCAGCTCCATGACGAAGTGGGTGAATCACCCTGCTGCAAATGCTCACGCCCAGATAAAGCCTGTCCATCTTGCAGTGGCCAGAACATGCGAGCTGACGGTTCCTCCAACTTTAGTCACAAACGACCCTGTCGCCGCACAGCAGTTCGCCCGCAAGCACGGGAAGATAATATACAAGACTCTCAGCACCCCTTCATTCTCAGATGAAGGGAAGCTCAAGGTGACGTTCTCGACTGTTGCCGACGAAGCAGATCTCGATAACTCAGTTTCCCTGACCGCCCATCTTTTCCAGAAATGGGTGGATAAGGAGTTCGAGGTGCGACTGACTGTGGTCGATGAAGATTTCTTTGCTGCGCGAATTGATGCATCCTCTGCAGAGTCCGCCATAGACTGGAGATCCGACTACGAAAGTCTGAGTTATTCCGTTGTCGAAGTCCCCTCAAAGATCAGATCGCGAGTCGGTCGCATGATGGGGATGCTTTCTCTGAGGTTCGCCACGATGGACTTCATCGTTTCGCCGTCCGGTGAGTGGAATTTCGTCGACCTTAACCCGAATGGTCAGTGGGGATGGATCGAGAAACGCACGCAGATGCCGATCTCCTCTGCTCTAGCAGATGCCTTGACAGCCTGAGACATTCGTTTCAGGACCCAATCTGCTGGCCCGAAGGCCCAGCGGGTCGGTGTTGTCACGTTACCGAGGTCACGGAGCTGGCCCCGCCCAGCCTCTACCGGGGCCTGCTGCACATATGCCGGCCGCTTCGCCCACGCCACACGGCGCAGGCTCTTCCGCCGGCGCAACCCCCGGGGTGGTATTCACAAGTCTCACCAGAGGGTTCGGAAGAAGGCGACTGCGGTGACGGTGCGGACGATGCCAGCGAAGGTGTCCGGCGGGCCGCTGTAGCGAGTGGCGAGAATTTTCCAGTCCTTCAGGTGTGCGATCGCTCTTTCAACCGCAGCGCGGAGCACGCTGATGGACCGGTTGAGGATCTTGTCGGATCCGGGCCGTTCACGGACCGGTGGCTTTCGCCGGCCGATGAGCATGCCGGTCCCGATGCAACCCAGGTGGCCCATCGTCTCCCGTCGGCGAACAGATCCGGAAAATCTGATTCGCCCCTCCACCACCTCAAGCACTCTCCAGCACAAGTGCCCTGGCGGGAGCCACTCCGGGCACTCTTCGGCATCTCGAGATCACGCTCGCGGTCACACAGCAGAACTCCCGCCCCGCCGGCCCAGGCTCCACCATCCCCGCAACAACCCGAGCCGAACATCGAATCGCTCCTCGGTGAGCGCTAAGTTCGAGTTCATCGATGCCGAGTGCGCAGCATCTATTTCGAGAAACGAATATACGCCGCCGGTTGCGAAGATGTACGCACGGCTCGAGGTGTCCCGCTCCGGATTCCATGAATGGTGCGTCCGGCCTCTGCCGATAACCGCCCGGTGGCGGAATAATCTGAAACTGGTGATTGCCAAAAGTGCGTCTACCTCGCGGTGGTGTCCCTCGACCCGACCGGCACCGGCAGCAAACGCTGGGCCACCCGCCGGAAGCACGCCCTCCAGGCCTTCGGCATCGCCTTCGACGGACGCCTCACCAACAACCGCATCTGACCCTACAAACCAACCACGATTACACCGAAAAGACTTTACAGCCCTGCCCACTGCCTGAAACCGCACCCGCAGTCGTGGGCGACGCAGGCGGACGGCCGCCTCACACTGGACAAACGTCATCGCGCCACAATCGCAGAGTGGAGTAGAGACCACTCACCCGGAAGCCGGGATTCCATGATCATCTGAGGTCGGCACGACAGGTACCCCCCTCAGCGTGCCAACACAGGGCCTGTCCCGGCTGGGGCCGGGACAGGCCCTGCATATCCAGCAACAACGAGGGGCCCGCGCGACCAACGACACAGCGCCTCCCGGGCACAGACAACCCGAAGATCATCCCGTCGCCGCCCGGATAACGTGCCGCCGCTCCTGGTCCTGGTCCTCAACATCGGTGCCCGAGGCGACGACGCGGTATGCGACTGGCTGCGCGATGCCACCGGCTCCGGCACTCCCTTCCGCCTCGCCCTCCACCAGCTGGCGGCAGCAGACGTGGCCCCCGCCGCCCGCGAGATCCACGTCTGCGAGAACCCCGCCCTGCTACGTGCTGCCGCCGCCGAACTCGAAGGCCGCGCTGCCGCCCTGGTCTGTACCGAAAGCATCCCGTCGGCCGCCTGCCACAAGCTCCTCGCTGACGCTGCCCAGTTCGGTACCCGCCTGCACTGGCGCGCGGACTTCGACTGGACCGGCCTGCGGATCACCGCTTCCGCAGTGGAACTGCTGCGCCGCCTGGACCTGGCGCATGAGCACCGCCGACTGCCGCAGGGCCCTGGCAGAAGGCGATTCCACTCCCCTGGCTGGACCGCCCGCGGCCCGCTTGCTGCCCTTCTTCCCGAGCGGGAGGGACAGGCGGTGCATCAGCGTGCGGGTACTGGCTTCGAGGTTCTGGATGTGCGCGAGCTGACAGCGCTGCGACAGCGCCCACTGGTCGTGGGTGGCCTTCGTGATCGCACCCGTCCACCGCGACGACGACAGCGGCGTCAGCTCCCGTTTGCGGGCCGCCCACGTGTCCGTGGAGTGCTCGTTGCCGTCCGCGCAGCGGGCCTTGAGATCGGTGGACGCCAGCCGGCCGAGGTGCTCGCCGGCCAGGCGCAGTGCCTTTTCGTCCTCGGTGGTGAGGTTTTTGAGGCGCGTATCGCGACCCCGGACGGGCCGAGGGCGACGAACGGCGCGTCGATGGTCCGGAGCTGCTTCTTCTCACTCATCGGCGGCAGCCGCCTCAAGGGCCTTCTGCGCGCGGTTCTTCGCCGAGCGGCGTCCGTACAGGCGGGCGCAGAACGAGGTGGGTACCTCGACCATGTCGCGGACCAGATCGTCCTCGGCCTCGCCGTCATCGAGCACGACCAGGCGACGGCCCGTCGCGGACAGGGCGGCCTCGACGAGCTCGACGTTCATCCGGCCGAGGCGGTCCTTGTGCTCGACCACCACGGTCGTCACCTTCGGATCCGCGAGCAGGCGACGCGCCTTCGTGCGGGCGCCGTTCATGCCCGAGGCGATCTCCGACTCGATGCGCACCACCGGCTGCCCGGTCTTTGCCGCCCACCCGGCCAGCCGCGCGACCTGCCGTTCCAGGTCCACGCCTTCGGACGGCGCCGCCGAGGAGTTCGCCTCGACGTTCACCAGGATCGTGCGCGGTCCCACGCGCGTCGCGGGGACCGGCAACCTGCCCTCACGGAACCAGCGATAGGCGGTATGCGGATGCACACCGTTCGTCTTCGCCCACTCCTTGAGGTTCATGCCACGATCACAGCGCCAACCAATAGGCTCTAATGCTCACTAAAGTTGACTCAACCCCGAACAGTTCAACACCCCCAGAGACACGAGGAGCGTCAACACCGTGGTTGCCTCTTCGCCCGGGGTAATGATCTGATACTGCCGCCGCCGGTTACCTCCCCGCCGGTTGCACCGTCTACCAGGCCGTAAGGGAGCAGGAGGCGGTATACATCGCGCGAGCATCACAGCCCGCAGCGGATGGCCAAGCCAGCGGATCCGCTCCGGCTTCTTCGCCGGCCCGGCCTACTACGTCCTGCACGACATCGAAAGCGACCCCGAGCACCGCGAACTGACCGCCGCCCTGCACACCGCCCTCTACGGAAACCCCGTCCCTCCTGGCCCGCGCCGCCCTCCATGCACCCAGACACGCCTCAGGGCCGCCCCACCCCCGTGACACGCGATAGCCCCCGAACGGAAGGTGACCACCGCCAAGGGGGCTTTGCCGCCACTCCAAGGAGGGTAGTCTTTGGAGCGCGAGACTTAACTATGGGCCCCCGGCCAGGAAAAGCGCTCACCGACAGTGATACGCAGAGCGGTCGACGACTGCTGGCCCCCTCCCACGGCGGCCTCTCGCGCTCCTGCTCACGGCCTCACGTAGCGCCTCTTCTCGCGCTCCTGGCCGCACTAGGATGGCGTCCGGCACGCGGGACGGGTTTACCCGCGCGGGCCTTGCAGACAGCCGCTGCACCTGGACAGCACGCTGTTAACTCATCCTCATCGAACTGGCGCCCCTGTCCTCATGCCTACGCGACGGCGGTCCCTGCCGTGGCCGAGCAGCCTGGTGCAACGCGCGTAGATCCGTGAGGTCACAGAAAGCGAGGCGAGCTGAACTCCTAGTTGCCGAACTAGTCTGCTTGTTCAAGATTCGCATTGAGGTACGACGGGGGTCCACTGGCGGCCAGAAGCCCAACCGGCAGCTCGACGCGCTGGGTGAGGCCGGGTGCCGACGGGACCTTCGCCGACAAGAAGTCAGCCAAGGACGGTCTGGGTCCGGAGCTGAAGGCATGCCACACCTTCCTCAACGCTGGCGACACCCTGGTGGTCCCCTCGCTGGACGGGTACGGCGGCTCGCTGAAAGAACTCATCGACTGATGGGCGAGCTACGGAACCGCGAGAACAGCTTCACCTGCTTGCACGAGCGCCTGGACACCACCGCCCCGGCGGGCGGCTGGTCTTCCACGTCTTCGCCGTGCTGGCCGAGTTCATCAGCGAGCTCATCGTGGCGGGCACCCGCGAGGGCCGGTCGACGAGGAGATTCTACAGATGGCCCGCGACTTGCTGCCCAACCCGGAGAACAACACCACCGCCATCGCCAAGATGCTCGGCGTCTCCCCGGGCACCCTCTACAACCGCGTTCCGGACCTGCGCGGGCTTCGCGCCGGCGGCATCCCGCACCAGCTCGAAGGAGCGGAGCGGTGTTCCCGGGCCCGCCGTGCGGAGGACCGGCTTAGGGAGCGTTGATCCCTTCATACGGAGGGACCGTAACTGTCCGAGCACCGCGCGTGTGGCCCAGGATCACCTGACGCAGCCGAGGCGGGGAACTGCGCATCCGCTCACAGCATGCGTAGGGTCACTTGTCGGCGGCGAGCTTGCCGCCGACGCCGAAGCTGTCGGTGGGGGTCTCCTCGATGAAGACCATCACCGTCTCAGCGGGGATCTTGTAAGTCTCGACGAAAGCGTCGGTGATCTTTTTGATCAGCTCCCGCTTGAGCTCGACGTCGCGGGGGCCTTGCTGGACGGTCACTGCGGGCATGGCTGCCTCCTGGTCCTGTTCTTGAAGCCGTACGGCTTGAGCCGTGGCGCAGGCCCAGTTCACCGCCCCGCGCTGTGGCGATCAAGGCACACTTGACTCACACACTGATCACGGATCGTAATGAGTGAAAGAGGTGGGTATGGAGTTGCGGCAGGTCAGGTACTTCCTCGCGGTGGCCGAGGAACTGCACTTCGGACGCGCCGCCGAACGGCTGCGCGTCGTCCAGCCGACCGTCAGCCAGCAAGTCCGCAGGCTGGAAGGCGAACTCGGCCTGGAACTGTTCGACAGGACCACCCGCAGCGTCACACTGACCACTGCGGGGCACGCCTTCCTGCCGCGCGCCCGGGCCATCGCGGCGGCCGAGGAAGCGGCACTGGAGACGATGACCGCGTTCCACGCCGACCGGCTCACGACGTTGCGTGTCGGTACCAACACCGGTCTCGGCTCACGCCTGGAGCAGCTGTTGGCGGATATAGCACACCATGCGCCGGAGGTCACGGTGGAACTGCACAACGCCCCACCCGGGCCCCGGCTGCAACAGGTACGGGACGGCGTACTGGACGCCGCCTTTGTGCGCGGGGTCGGTCAGAGCCCGGGGCTCGACCTGATCCCGGTATGGCGGGACGAACTGGTCGCGGCGTTGCCCGCGTCGCATCCGCTGGCCGCATGCGAACGCGTCGAGCTCGCCGACCTGGCCTCCATGCCGCTGCGCATCGCACCACGCCACGCCAACCCGCACCTGGTCGACCTGATCACCACCGCCTGCCGGGCCGCAGGCTTCGAGCCTGTCATGGGCCCCGCCTTCACCACCGACCAGGACACCCTCGCGGCCATCGGCAGCGGCAAGCCCACTTGGACCGTCTTCTACTCCTCCAAGGCCGCGATACTGCCCACCGCCCGCACCGCCTTCCGCCCGTTCGCCCCGCCCGCACCCGCCCTGCAGACCTACCTCGCTGTCCGCCCGACCGCTTCCGCGCGACGCCTGGCTCCCCTTTTGAACGCCTGCCGCCCTCAGGAATCCTGACCGGAAGGAGTTCCGCAGGCCGGGGACCGGCGGCCAGATGACTTCCCGCCCCGAAGGCCACGGACCGGTCCCCCGAGAACCGGCCATCACGAAGAGGGAAAGGCGTGGATGACAGCCCGTACATCGAGGCGGGTGGAAGCCATGGCCTGGAGAGATTCGGCATGCCCGGTACATGCATGGACGATGGCAAGGAGCCGGCCCCGCTGGTCCTTGTACTGCACGATCAGCTCCGCCGAGCCGCCGCAGAGCCGGCTTTCCGGACTCTGGGCCAGATCCGAGACTTCACAACCCCCTTGCGGGGCATCAGCACGCAGGTGCAGGAGGCTGCCGAGGGCCCTGAGGAAGACGGCGGCTTTCGTGCGGCGCTGCCCGGTGGCCGGAGCTGCCACGCGGCCCCGTGCGGCCTGGGGCCGCACGGGGAACGGCCCTCCCGGCACAGCCGGCCGGCCGCGCTCCCCCCCGCACTGCTGAAGCGATGGGAGAGCCGTTGGGGCGCGGATCGTCCAGAGCCAGGTGGAAGATTTCCCGGCCAACCGTACGTTCACGGTCCGTCCCGGCGTTGTCCTCGTCTTCCTGTTCTTCGTCGTCCTCGTAGTCTTCGTTGTCGGCCCAGGCACCCCGTTCGAGAAACCGGGGCTGTGGTGCCGAGATGGGGGGCGGGGCGCAGGGCGGGCGTGCGCTGGGTGCGGGCTGTGCTGGAGATTCTCCGGGGGTGAAGGCACGCGGGGCATCGGACGGTGTTGCCGGCCCTGGCCCGGGTCGCCCACGTGTGGTCACAGGCATAGCAAGTAAGTGCGACCGGCGAGCGGGTAGACCGGACCGGCACCGTGAGGGGAGTCCCGCAGCCGCCCCGCTGGACCGGGCAGCGCGTGGTGTTACCGGACAGGCGTGTGGTCACACTCCTGCCGCACACATGGCAACGCACAGTAACAATCGCCGGAATGTCCTCCGCAGCCGTCGCCATCCGCGCCCACCCTCTCCCGACCATGCATCCCGTGCGCTGTCATGCCGAATTCAGAATCCCGCACACACCAACCAGGCACAAACCTCCCACACACTCCAACGGCGTAGTCCCCAAGGAATTAGCTCGAGGGATCAGCACTGCAGGCCTGTCACACGGTCAGATCAGCGGGCTGGTTCCGTGGATATGCCCCTGACCGCCGACTCGATGCGGACAGAATTCCTGGCAGAACAGCGGCCTCACGCCGGGAGGAGCACGGGACCGCTGCTGGAATCCGCCGTCCTGTAGGAACGCCCTGAAAAACGGTATACGGCATTGGCTTGGGAGGGCGCCCGACAGCGGGCGGCAGACGGGTGACTTCGTGATTGGTCCGGCCGGTCGGGGCCGTATGCACGAAAGTGCCCGGACACGCGTGCATGCGGTCCGCGCGCGGGGCACTCCAGCGGTGACGGGCCGGTGCCCGGCGGGATGCGCCAGCCGGGCAAGAGCCACCCGTACGTCTGCGCACACCTGCGCGGAGTCGAGGCGCCATGCGACGATCACCACCCCGAACAAGAGCGTCCGCCAGTAGTCCATGCTCATGCTCAGCCAATCCCTCGAGATGGATCCCGCCTGCGGATCTACCACCACAGCGAACCCTGTGCTCTTGCGGCTCGCGGCCTGCTGCTGAGGGACGCTCTAACCGCCGCTGTCGGGGCTCCTGGTACCCGACTGCCGGCTCGCGCTGGCTGGCAGACGCGTTGATCATTCAGGCATGGGTCTGTGTCGGTGCGGTTCTTAGTGTGGGAGGTAGGCATGCCTGCGCGTGCTTTGTGGAAGCGGGGCGCTTTGCCGGTGTCCGCAGGAGTGATGCTCTTGGCTTCCGCGATGCTGCCTGGGGAGGAAGCACCCCGGACTGTGCTCAGGAACAAGGGTGGGGTTGCCAGGCAGGTAACGGACTCCCGTTCCGGCATCGCATCTGCCACCGCCGTGACTTCGCCTTGGGTGGCAGGGAGCCCCTCCCGGCCGTTGTTCCGGGTTGATGGGGGGCGGCCGGCCGGGGCTGGGGTGCTGGCTGTCCGGTTCGGTCCGGGGCCGGGTGTCTACGGGGTGGGGCAGCCGCTGACGGCGCATCTGAGTTACCCGGTGCCGCAGGGCGACCGGTCGGCGCGGGCAGCGGTCGAAGGGAGGCTGCGGGTCACGTCTGTCCCGCATGCCGGAGGATCCTGGCACTGGGTGGACGCCCAGACTCTCCACTTCAGGCCGCCGTCTTTCTGGCCTGCGCACGCGGTCATCACCGTTCGCAGCTTGCTCGACGGTGTGAGGATCACAGATTCGCTGTACGGCAGTGGGTCGGAAGCGTTGAAGATCACTACAGGGGACAGAGTCGAGGCGGTTACCGACGTCGCCCGGTTCACCATGACCGTGTACCGAAACGGCCAGGCCATCAGGACTATTCCGGTGACCACCGGCAAGGACGGCTACCGGACACGCGCAGGGATCAAAACCGTCCTGGAAAAGCAGCCTGCTATCCAGATGAACAGCGAATCCATCGGCATCCCCAAGAACCACCCCGATGCCTACGACCTCACCGTCCGCCATGCCATCCGGGTCACCTGGAGCGGCGAATACCTCCACGCCGCACCCTGGTCAGCCGACGCGCACGGGGCAGAAAACGTCAGCCACGGCTGCACCGGCATGAGCACCAGCAACGCCGCGTGGCTCTACAACACCCTCACCCCAGGCGACGTCATCCGCGTAATCAACGGCCCCGGACCACAAATGAACACTTTCGACAACGGCTACGGAGACTGGAACCTCAACTGGCCCCAATGGCAAGCCGGAAGTACCCTGCCACCCCCACCAACCACAGAACACCCACCCACCCCAACCGCCCCACGAATGACCCCCCAGCTCTGAAGTGCCGCACGCCCGCCCTCGTCCTTGCCCCAAGGGCGCAGGGACGAGGGCGGGTTCGACGGTCCAGTTGCCGTCAGCAGCACGGGCAGCGGCGGTCCGGGCGCGCGGGTCACGTGCAGTCGGCTCGGAGATCTCAGGGCCGGGGCCGAGGGCCCGAGGCATGCGGTAGTCACTGCCCCAGTCTCGCCCGCGCCGGGCCCGCGAGGCGATGTGTGTGGCGTCTGTCCGCCGGCGACGGCAGGGATCTGTGCGTCGATCACGGTCGTGCCGGGAGGCGGGATGGGTTCGTCACGCACAAAGTCGTTCGCTGCGGGAGGTACAAGCCTCTTGATCCGGGATTTCCGCAACAGACGGCGCAGCAATCACGCAGACGATGCTGGCGCGGCAGAATGTGCACACTTCCGTAAGGTGCCATGCATGACGGAGACGACGTATTCGATCGTGGAAGCCCGCGCCCGGCTGGGCGCCATCGCGCGCGAGGTCAGCGCCACCCGTGAGCCAGTCGCCATCACCGACCACGGGCAGACCATCGCCGTACTGGTCAGCCCCGCCGACGCCCTGGAATTGCAGGAGCTGCGCGCACTGGCCGCCTACCGCGGACGCCAGGCCCATGGGGAAGACGCCAGCGTCCCCCACGCCGAGGCGTACCGCCGTGTATTTGGCGGAGCTGGGGCATGAGCTACGAGGTCATCTGGGAGCCCGAAGCACTCGCGCAGGCAGAGCGGTCGGCCAAGGACGACCCCGACGGAGTCCGGCAGGTGTTCACCGCCGTCGACAGCCTCGCCGACAGCCCCCGCCCTGACGGCGCGTTCGGCAGCGCCGACCTGCCGCGCATCCATGTCGCCGCCTACCGCGTGATGTACGAGATCAGCGACCAGCAGGTCCGCGTCAGCGTCATTCATCTCGGACGCGTACGCTGATCGCACCCCAGAACAATCGCCAGGCCGGACTCCCCTACACAAGTCCGCCTCGATACGGCCTTCTCGCAGCGAGACCAGAGCCGGGGCTCTCGCTCTCTGGGCCCTCTTTGATGGCGCGCCGCCGCGCCTTGCGGTTAGAGCAAGGCTGTGCCGTGGGTCAAGGGACAGACCCGCTTAGCGTGAAGCCCGGAACATCGCCCTGCCCGGGTCGGCAGCCGCGCCGGTTGTCTGGACCCGCGCGCCCATCACCGGAAGTGCTCGCGCAGTACGTCGCGCGGGGAGGCCGACTGCCGGGACGCAGCCCCGTCGAGGTTCTGCACGGCGACGGCTCCCATTCCGTCTCCGTCACGGCGGCCCCCGCTCCCAGCAAATGCCACAACCGCCAGCCAGGCGGCCGACACGTACGCACTCCAGACCGTTCAGCCGGATGCCCATCCGTCCACCTGCGCCAGCACTGTTCGCGGCTGGGGCACGTCCTTGGCGAAGCCACCCCTCTACGGCACCCACCCACGTTGCCTGGACTGAACCGTCCCTCGCCGCACATCAGCACTGGGCCGCGTCGTCTCAACAAGCCTGTTCCACAACCTCCCAGACAAACAGAAACATGGAGTAGTTTCTACTCTCTCGGAAGCCATCGATTCATGATCTACTTTTCATGCGATAACAATTACTGGCTCCCCCGCCAGATTTCGCATCGTGGGCTGCCTTCACCTGCACAGCGAAAAGGCAGCCCACACCAGATCACCCTGCGCTTGGACCGTGCCGCCCGTACATAGCCTTCACTTCCGGCGTGAAGGCTATCTCCACCAGGCACGGCTATTCCCGTACTAATGGCTGCATATCCGACACCAGTACCCTCTCCGGACACAGGCACCCGAAGATCGTCTGGGCGGCTCGGCGGGCCGCCTGGGGACTGCAGATTCCGTTCAGCGTCAACGCGTGGCCTTCGGATAGGCGCGAGTACGTGGCGCATCGAGCATGGCGGAACAGGTGTCCGATGCGGAGCCTCTGGATTCAATGAACGTGATCTTGACAGTCGGCCCATGACCGCCCCTCAGTTCTCACGGCCTTGCCTTCAGCTCATGTGATCAACCAGGTACTGGCCGACGCCGCTCTGCCCGATGGGCCGGGATGAGTTTTCCCTTTTCTCACCGACTATTTTCACGTCGGGATCCGGATTCGTCGCTTGCGCAACGGTGCCGACCGTGCCGCTCAAGCCCTGGATTCCGGCTGCCAGGCAGAAAGCGGCTGTGGCGGCTGCCGCAGAGAATCCGATCTTATTGCTGCGTGCCAAGTGCATTATATTCACCTTGCTTGAAGTCTCCCTGAATCACGTATCCGAGGAGGTGGCATCGGATGCCTGGATCCGAATATGGCACCGCCGGGTGGTTTGAAGGAAGGAGAAGGGATGGCAGGTTCCTGTGCCCGTTGCAGGAAGATGCCATTGCGCTTGCAGTGCGCACTGCGTCGTGCGGGATGCGAGGGCCCTCGGTGCGCCGGGACCCGAGCGGTGCGGTTGGCCCTTGCGGGGTTCGCTTGCTGCGGAGTGTCTGGGCAGGGGGTGGGCCTCCTGTGCTGTGGGGGAGTGGGGGGCGATGATCCCCTCGAGGTGTCCCGTTTTCTGTCTTCTAGGTATTGCTTGCTCAGGGTTTCTGTGCTGTGGGGGAGTGTGCTGGAGGTAGCCAGAGAAGGTTTCTGATCCATTCCGTAGTGGACAGGCAGTGATCCTGATGACGACGACCACGATCTCGCCGGGCGGGCAGCAGCGTTCCG
>NZ_JBHTSA010000097.1:0-30470 GCF_042795405.1 Streptomyces sp. NPDC056480
ACCGCCGCGGCGAACGGCACGATCTTCGCCTCCGCGAGCGCACGCACCGACTCCCGGAGCATGTCGTGCTCCTCGGAGGGCCGATACAGGTCGAAATCAGAAGAACCTGACACTCTCACTCACTCCCACGCTGCTAACTACCGTTAAGTAACCCAAAGCGTAGGGCGTGCCCCGGCCCCGGACCAGAGCACGACTATGCTCGGGCAGGCATTCCGCCCGACGTCACTGGAGACCCGCATGGCCCTCAAGATCACCGTGATCGGCACCGGCTACCTCGGCGCCACCCACGCCGCGGCCATGGCGGAACTGGGCTTCGAGGTCCTGGGGCTCGACGTCGTCCCCGAGAAGATCGAGCTGCTGTCCTCCGGCCGGGTCCCGATGTACGAGCCGGGCCTGGAGGAACTCCTCGCGCGGCACGTGGCCGGCATCGAGGGTTCGAGCGGCCGGCTGCGCTTCACCACCTCCTGGGAGGAGGTCGGCGCCTTCGGCGACGTGCACTTCGTCTGTGTGAACACCCCGCAGAAGCACGGCGAGTACGCCTGCGACATGAGCTACGTGGACGCCGCCTTCGCCTCCCTCGCCGAGGTCGTACGCGAAGGGGCCCTGGTCGTCGGCAAGTCGACCGTGCCCGTCGGTTCGGCCGAGCGGCTCGCGGGCGTGCTCCCGGAGGGCGTGGAGCTGGCCTGGAACCCGGAGTTCCTGCGCGAGGGCTTCGCCGTGCAGGACACCCTGCACCCGGACCGGATCGTCGTCGGCGTCCAGGGCGAACGGGCCGAGAAGCTGCTGCGCGAGGTGTACGCCGGGCCGGTGGGCGACGGTTCGCCCTTCGTGGTGACGGACTTCCCCACCGCCGAGCTGGTGAAGACCTCGGCGAACTCCTTCCTCGCCACCAAGATCTCCTTCATCAACGCGATGGCCGAGGTGTGCGAGGCCGCCGGCGGCGACGTCGCCAAGCTGGCCGAGGCGATCGGGCACGACGACCGGATCGGCGCCAAGTTCCTGCGTGCCGGCATCGGCTTCGGCGGCGGCTGCCTGCCCAAGGACATCCGGGCCTTCATGGCCCGCGCGGGCGAGCTGGGCGCCGACCAGGCGCTGACCTTCCTCCGCGAGATCGACTCCATCAACATGCGGCGGCGCGGCCAGATGGTCGAGATGGCGCGCGAGGCCCTCGGCGGCAGCACCTTCCTGGGCCGCCGGGTCGCCGTCCTCGGCGCCGCCTTCAAGCCGGACTCGGACGACGTCCGCGACTCCCCCGCGCTGAACGTGGCCGGCCAGATACACCTCCAGGGCGGCCAGGTCACCGTCTACGACCCCAAGGGCATGGACAACGCCCGCCGCCTCTTCCCGACCCTCGGATACGCCGAGTCCGCCCTCGAAGCGGTGCGCGGGGCGGACGTGGTGCTGCACCTGACGGAGTGGCGCGAGTTCCGCGAGCTCGACCCGGCGGCGCTGGCCGAGGTCGCCGCCTCGCGGGTGATCCTGGACGGCCGCAACGCGCTGGACTCCGAGCGCTGGCGGGCGGCCGGCTGGACGTACCGGGCGATGGGGCGCCCGCGCGCCTGAGGACGTCGGAGCACGGGAGGAGGGGGCGCTGTCTTCAGCGCCCCCTCCTCCGTCCACGCGGTCAGGCGGCGGCCGGCCTGATGCGGTTCGTCCGCGACAGGAACTCCGTCTCGCGCAGCGCCCGCGTCACGTTGGCGTGCGCGAGGCCGACCAGTTCCTGGGCGGTCCAGCCCCGGCGGAGGAGCTCCGCGAAGAGCGGGACGTAGCCGGCGGCCGGGTCGGTGGGGTGGGAGACGCCCACGCAGTGCGCGCCCGCCTCCGTACGCACCCGGTCCAGGACGTCGGCGACGGCGGCCGGATCCTCGGTCACCGTGACCATGCAGACGGCGCCGTTCTCGCCGAGCAGGCCCAGGACGTCGCCGGGCAGGCCCTCCGGGGCCGCCCTGGTGAGCAGGGCGGGGGCGCGGGTGACCGCGAGGGCGCGGCGGACCGTGTCCTGGTCGGCGCCGGAGAGGTCCACGGCCAGGCCGAGGCGGTTCATCTCCCGTACCGCGTCGCGGGCGAAGCGGTCGAAGCGGGTGAGGTTGACGGCCCGTACCCCCAGGGCGTGGTACGCCCGCAGGGTCGCGGCGGAGCCGCCGACCGCCGTCCAGCCGACCGGGCCGAGGAGGGCGGCGACGCGGCCGCAGTTGCGGGCGTGGACCATCTCGGAGGTCGTGTGGGCGAGGCGCAGGTCCTCGGGGCAGGCGGCGACGAGCGCGCGGATGGCGTCGATGCGCCGCAGGGTCCCGATGACGCCCGCCGTGTCTTCGCCGGCTCCGACGTGCAGCGACCAGAACTGGGCTCCGGCCTCCGCCGCGCGGACGGGCGGAAGGTCCTCCGGGTCGAGGGACGCGGGCAGTTCGGTGTGCCCCTCGACGACGGGCTGGGCCGCCAGGATGGCGCGGGCGCGGGACGTCTCGTCGAGCGGCGGGGGTGGGTCGGGGGGTGCGGGCTCCCCGGCGGCGGCAGGGACGGTGGAGAGGGTGGGATGGTCGTCTAGCAGTTCCGCCATGGTCTGACTCCAACTCGGTGATGCAGTACCGCCCCGCCGAGTTGGGCGGGGCAGTACCGTCCACCGTGCCACCGGGCCCGTGCGGGGGCTCGGCGGGCTGAGCCGTCCGGGTGAACGCCGCGGCCACGGGCCGGGCGTTCACGCGCCGTCAGGCGCCCGGCGCGTCCAGCGAGTCGATCGTCGCGTTCGACGGTGCCGTACGGCTCCGCAGGTCGCGCGAGACCGCCTCCGCGTCGCGGAGGACGCGGACGGCGTTGGACCAGGTCAGCTTCGCCAGGTCCGGGTGCGACCAGCCGCGGTGCAGCAGCTCCGCGACCAGGTTCGGGTAGCCGGCGACGTCGTCGAGGCCGGCCGGGGTGAAGGCCGTGCCGTCGTAGTCGCCGCCGATGCCGATGTGGTCGATGCCGGCGGCCTCGCGCATGTGGTCGAGGTGGTCGGCGACCGTGGCGGCGGTGGCGATGGGCCGCGGGTTCGCCTCCTCGAAGGCGCGGTGCAGCTTCATCGCCTCGGCGGTGGTGTCGAGGTGGTCGAAGCCGTGTGCCCGGAGGTTCTCGTCGGCCCGCGCGGTCCACTCGACGGCCGCGGGGAGGATGAACTTGGGCACGAACGTGGCCATCGCGACACCGCCGTTGGCGGGCAGCCGCTCCAGGACGTCGTCCGGGATGTTCCTCGGGTGGTCGCAGACCGCCAGGGCCGAGGAGTGCGAGAAGATCACCGGCGCCGCCGAGGCGTCGAGCGCGTCCCGCATGGTCGTCGCGGCGACGTGCGACAGGTCGACGAGCATGCCGGAGCGGTTCATCTCGCGGACGACGGCACGGCCGAAGGCGGAGAGTCCGCCGACACCGGGCGCGTCGGTCGCCGAGTCCGCCCAGTCGTTGTTGTCGTTGTGGGTGAGCGTCATGTAGCGCACGCCGAGGGTGTGCAGGGCGCGCAGGGTGGCGAGGGAGTTGTTGATCGAGTGGCCGCCCTCGGCGCCCTTGAGGGAGGCGATGCGGCCCTGCTCGCGGGCCGCCTCCATCGCGTCGGCCGTCAGGGCGGGGGCGAGGTCGCCCGCGTACCGCTCCAGGAGCTGGTCGACGATGTCGATCTGCTCCAGGGTCGCGCTGACCGCGTCGTCGCCGGCCAGCCGGCAGGGCACGTACACCGACCAGAACTGGGCGCCGACACCGCCGGCCCGCAGCCGCTTGAGGTCGGTGTGCAGCGCGCCGGTCTGGTCCGCGCCGATGTCCATCCGGTCCAGGTCGTAGCGGACGTGCTCCCGCAGCGCCCACGGCAGGTCGTTGTGGCCGTCGACAACGGGGTGGGCGGCGAGCAGCTCGCGGGCCTCGGCGAGGCGGTCGGCCGCGCCGCCGGAGGCCCTGTCCGCGGCGCTCACTTGGCGAAGCCGAACGACTCCGCGCCCTCGACCTTGGCCCGCAGGCGCTTGCCCTTCTCGGTCGCCTGGTCATTCAGCTCCTGCTGGAACTCCCGCATCCGGGCGAGCAGTTCGGGGTCGTGCGCGGCGAGGACACGGGCCGCGAGCAGGCCCGCGTTCCGGGCGCCGCCGACGGAGACCGTGGCGACCGGCACGCCAGCCGGCATCTGCACGATGGAGAGCAGCGAGTCCATGCCGTCGAGGTACTTCAGCGGCACCGGCACGCCGATGACCGGCAGCGGGGTGACGGAGGCGAGCATGCCGGGCAGGTGGGCGGCGCCGCCCGCGCCCGCGATGATCGCCTTGATGCCGCGGCCCGCGGCCTCCTCGCCGTACGCGATCATCTCGCGCGGCATCCGGTGGGCGGAGACGACGTCGACCTCGTACGGGATCTCGAACTCGTCGAGGGCCTGCGCCGCGGCCTCCATGACGGGCCAGTCGGAGTCGGATCCCATGACGATGCCGATCACGGGGGCGGTGGAGGTGTCGGGGGCTGCGGCGGGGCTCGTGCTGCTCACTCGGTGATCGTTCCTCGCAGATAGCCGGCGGCGTGACGCGCGCGCTCCAGCACGTCGTCCAGGTCGTCGCCGTAGGTGTTGACGTGCCCCACCTTGCGGCCGGGCTTCACGTCCTTGCCATACATGTGGATCTTGAGCTGCGGGTCCCTGGCCATGCAGTGCAGGTACGCGGAGTACATGTCCGGGTAGTCGCCGCCCAGGACATTGCACATCACGGTCCACGTCGCGCGCGGGCGCGGATCGCCGAGGGGCAGGTCGAGGACCGCCCGGACGTGGTTGGCGAACTGCGAGGTGATCGCGCCGTCCTGGGTCCAGTGGCCGGAGTTGTGCGGACGCATCGCCAGTTCGTTGACGAGGATGCGGCCGTCCGTGGTCTCGAACAGCTCGACGGCCAGGTGACCGACGACGCCGAGCTCCTTGGCGATGCGCAGGGCCAGCTCCTGGGCCTGTCCGGCGAGCTCGCCGTCCAGCTCGGGCGCGGGTGCGATCACCGTGTCGCAGACCCCGTCGACCTGCCGGGACTCGACGACCGGGTAGGCGACGGCCTGGCCGTGCGGGGAGCGGACGATGTTCGCGGCGAGCTCGCGCGCGAAGTCGACCTTCTCCTCGGCGAGGACCGGGACACCCGCCAGGAAGGGATCGCGGGCGTCCTCGGGCTTGCGGACGAACCAGACGCCCTTGCCGTCGTAGCCGCCGCGGACCGTCTTGAGGATGATCGGGAAGCCCCCGACCTCGGCGGCGAAGGCCACCGCGTCCCCGGGGTCCGCCACGATGCGGTGCCGGGGGCTGGGGGCGCCGATCTCGTCGAGCTTCGCGCGCATCACCCCCTTGTCCTGGGCGTGCACCAGCGCGTCGGGCCCAGGGCGGACGGGGATGCCGTCCGCCTCGAGGGCCCGCAGGTGCTCCGTGGGGACGTGCTCGTGATCGAAGGTGATCACGTCACATCCGCGCGCGAAGTCACGCAGCGTAGCCAGGTCGCGATAGTCGCCGATGACGACCTCGCTCACCACCTGCGCCGCCGAGTCCTGCGGGGTGTCACTGAGGAGCTTGAACTTGATGCCGAGGGGGATGCCCGCCTCGTGGGTCATTCGGGCGAGCTGACCGCCACCGACCATGCCGACTACCGGGAACGTCACCCTCTTAGGGTATCCGCACCATCCGTGAACACTCGTCCGGCTGTGGTTTGGCACAAGAACGACGCTGGTGGGGAGCGGGTTCTCCAGTGGTTTCCCAGGTACACGGGCGGGTGACAGGAGCGCTGGTTAGCATGGTTGGGTTGACGTCACCCGGACGTCATCCGGACGGACGGGACAGAGCCATCACCATGAGTGAACCCGGCGCGCTGCGCACGCGACTCAACGGGCTCTTCCGCGAACTCGCCAAGTTCGGGGCAGTCGGGGCCATCGGCGTCCTGGTCGACCTCGGGGTGTTCAACCTCGTACGCCACTTCTCGGACCTTCCGGTCGTACGCGCGAGCATCATCGCCACCCTGGTCGCGATCGCGTTCAACTACGTGGGGTTCCGTTACTTCACGTACCGTGACCGGGACAAGAGCAGCCGCACCAAGGAGATGTCGCTCTTCCTGGTCTTCAGCCTGATCGGTCTGGTGATCCAGAACGGTCTGCTCTTCGCGGCGACGTACGGCTTCGGCTGGGACGGCCCGCTCGCGAGCAACTTCTTCAAGTTCTTCGGCATCGGCGTCGCGACCCTGTTCCGCTTCTGGTCGTACCGCACCTGGGTGTTCCGCGCGCTGCCCGCGAAGGAGGCGGTGCAGGCCGCCGAATCCTTCCTCGAGCAGCCCCCGCGCCAGGCGACCCGCCGCCAGCCCGACCGCGTCTGACCCACCCCCGCCGAACCGCGCCCCTAACGGACGGGGCGCTCCCGCTGCCTGTCCGCGACGCTGCGGACCTCCCGGCTCAGGAACAGCGCGAAGACCGGCGGCTGCTGCTGGAGGAGCTCCAGACGACCGCCGTCCGCCTCCGCGAGGTCCCGGGCGACCGCCAGGCCGATGCCGGTGGAGCTGCGGCCGCTGACGGCCCGCTCGAAGATCCGTGCGCCGAGGTCGGCCGGGACGCCGGGGCCCTCGTCGGTGACCTCGATCACCGACTGGTTGCCGGTGACGCGGGTCCGCAGGGCGACGGTGCCGCCGCCGTGCATGAGGGAGTTCTCGATCAGGGCGGCGAGGACCTGGGCGACCGCGCCGGGGGTGCCGACGGCCCGCATGCCCTGTTTGCCGGAGTGGACGATGGCCCGCCCCGCGCTGCGGTAGGCGGGCCGCCACTCCTCGATCTGCTGCTTGATGACCTCGTCGAGGTCGAAGGCGACGGCGGAGCCGGTGCGGGGGTCGCGGGAGTTCGTGAGCAGCCGCTCGACGACGTCGGTGAGCCGCTCGACCTGGGTGAGCGCGATCGTCGCCTCCTCCTTGACCGTGTCCAGGTCGTCGGCGAGCGCGACCTCCTCCAGGCGCATGGAGAGGGCGGTGAGGGGCGTACGGAGCTGGTGCGAGGCGTCCGCGGCCAGCCGGCGCTCGGCGGTGAGCATCCGGGCGATGCGCTCGGCGGAGGCGTCCAGGACGTCCGCGACGCGGTCCAGCTCGGGCACCCCGTACCGCTTGTGCCGGGGGCGCGGGTCGCCGGAGCCGAGGCGCTCGGCGGTCTCCGCGAGGTCGGTGAGCGGGGACGTCAGCTTGTTGGCCTGCCGTACGGCGAGGAGGACGGCGGCGATGACGGCGAGCAGCGCGACCGCGCCGATGATCATGAGGGTGCGGCCGACCTCGGCGGTGACCGCCGAGCGGGACTCCTCGACGACCACGGTCTCGCCGCGCTCGCCCTCGGCGACGCCGCGGGTGACGTCGCCCTCCGGGCGGGTGCCGATCTCGATCGTGTCGCGGCCGGGGATGTGGATCTGGGCGTACCGCTTGGCGCCGCTCTGCTGGGACAGGATGTCCGGGTTCACGGGCTCGCCGCCGATGAGCCGGCTGTCGACGATGGAGACGATGCGGAGCGCCTCCAGGTCCACGCTCTCCTGGGCGCTGCTGGAGATGGTGCGGGTCTCCACGATGACCAGGGAGACGCCGAAGACGGCGATGACGACGAGGACGACGGCGAGGGTGGAGTTGATGAGACGGCGACGCACGGTTGCCCTCCGGGCGGGAACGGGAGACGCTCCCGACCTTACGGGCCCGCGCTAGCTCTTCTCGAAACGGAAGCCGACGCCTCTGACCGTGGCGATGTAGCGGGGGTTCGCCGCGTCGTCGCCCAGCTTCTTGCGGAGCCAGGAGATGTGCATGTCCAGGGTCTTCGTGGAGGACCACCACGTGGTGTCCCAGACCTCGCGCATCAGCTGGTCGCGGGTGACGACCCGGCCCGCGTCGCGGACCAGGACCCGCAGCAGGTCGAACTCCTTGGCCGTGAGCTGGAGCTCCTCGTCGCCCATCCAGGCCCGGTGCGACTCGACGTCGATCCGCACGCCGTGGGTCGAGGGGGCGACGACGGGCTCGGTGGAGCCGCGCCGGAGCAGCGCCCTGACCCGGGCGAGGAGCTCCGCGAGCCGGAACGGCTTGGTGACGTAGTCGTCGGCGCCCGCGTCGAGCCCCACGACCGTGTCGACCTCGTCGGCGCGGGCGGTGAGCACCAGGATCGGGACCGCGTGGCCCTCGGCGCGCAGTCGCCTGGCGACCTCGAGGCCGTCCATGCCGGGCAGGCCCAGGTCGAGGACGACCAGGTCCACGCCGCCCTGGAGGCCGGCGTCGAGGGCGGTCGGGCCGTCCTCGCGGACCTCGACCTCGTACCCCTCTCTCCGCAGGGCGCGGGCCAGCGGCTCCGAGATGGATGCGTCGTCCTCGGCGAGCAGTACACGGGTCATGGGGTGATGGTAGTCCGCACGGGCGGGGGGCCGGGGCGTGATCCACGGGGAGGGAGGGAAGCCTGGAGATCCTGTGGGTATCTTGCACATGACCTTCGAATGGCCTTCCGCGGTTGCACCCCCACCTGTGATCCATCTCTCAAGTCCTTCCATATCCGGCACTGTCGTGTCGTATGGTGGCTCGACGTCTGTAGCGGTAATCGGGGACCTTTGGCCAGCTTCGCGCGCCAAGGTCCTCTTTCTGCGTGAGGTCGGCCCAGCCGAACCTTGAAGACGGTGAATGACCTGTGGGCCGGGTCCCGGGACGCGACGACGCATCTCCCGGGGCGTGGATCCCGGTGGAGTCCACTCCGATTCCGCCGGTGCCGGCCTCCCCCACCGGGCGCACCACGCTCACAAGGCGCGCGTCCCGACAGAGCAAGGATCGACATGGCGTCCAGCCTGACGACGGCTTCGGCCGGAACCCCCGGTTCCGAGAAGACGTTCTTCGGCCACCCCCGCGGCCTGGCCACCCTCTTCATGACCGAGATGTGGGAGCGCTTCTCCTACTACGGCATGCGGGCACTTCTCGTTCTGTACCTGGTCTCCGGCGGCGCGGACGCCGCGACCGGCAGCCAGGGTGGCGGCCTCGCCATGACCGCGGCGACGGCGACGGCGATCTACTCCGTCTACGTCTCGATGGTCTACCTGATGGCCATGCCCGGCGGATGGTTCGGCGACCGCGTCTGGGGCGCCCGCAAGACCGTCACCATCGCCGCCTTCGTGATCATGGCGGGCCACGCCTCGCTCGCGATCCCCGGTCAGGCCATGTTCTTCGTCGGTCTGGCGCTCGTCGCCGCCGGCTCGGGTCTGCTCAAGGCCAACATCTCCACGATGGTCGGCCACCTCTACGACGGCCCGGACGACCCGCGCCGTGACGGTGGCTTCACGCTCTTCTACGTCGGCATCAACCTCGGTGCCTTCGTGGCGCCGTTCGTGGTCGGCACCGTCGGCGAGAAGGTCAACTGGCACCTCGGCTTCGCGCTCGCCGCGCTCGGCATGGGTCTGGGCCTGATCCAGTTCCTCGCCGGCACGAAGAGCCTGAGCCCGAAGAGCAACGTCGTCCCGAACCCGCTGTCCCCGGCCGAGCGCAAGGGCATCCTGGTCAAGGTCTCCCTGGTCGTCGTCCTCGCCGCCGCGTTCTACGGCGTCGTCGTCGCCCTGGGCATGTACACCCTGAACTGGGCGCTGGTCCCGATCACCCTCGCCGGTCTGATCATCCCGGTCGCCGTCCTGGTCCGCATCAAGCGCGACAAGGACCTCGACAAGACCGAGCAGTCGAAGATGACCGGCTACATCTGGTTCTTCGTCGCGGCCGCCGTCTTCTGGATGATCTACGACCAGGGCGGCTCGACGCTGTCGCTCTTCGCGGACGACAAGACCTCCGACACGGTCTTCGGCCTCGGCTTCCCGGCCACCTGGTACCAGTCGCTGAACCCGCTGTTCGTCATGGCGCTGGCCCCGGTCTTCGCCTGGCTGTGGCTGTGGCTGGCCCGTAAGAACCAGGAGCCGAACACCATCGTGAAGTTCGCGATGGGTCTGGTCCTCGTCGGCGCCTCCTTCTTCGTCTTCATCGTCCCGATGAACATGGCCGGTGGCGGCGACAAGGTCTCCCCGATGTGGCTGGTCTCGATCTACATGATCCAGACCATCGGTGAGCTGTGCCTCTCCCCGGTCGGCCTCTCCGTCACGACGAAGATGGCGCCGCAGAAGTACGCCTCCCAGATGATGGGTGTCTGGTTCCTCGCCGTCACCGCCGGTGACTGCACCACCGGTCTGCTCTCGCTGGCCGGTGTGGACCTCAACGGGACAGGGATCATCGCGATGGAGGCGAGTCTCGCCGTCCTCGCGGGCTTCGCGATCTACATGTACCGCAAGAAGGTCCAGGGGCTCATGGGCAGCGTCCACTGACCTCCTCCCCCGTACGGCCCTGAGGGCCGCCGCACCGGATCGGTGCGGCGGCCCTCCGCCGTTTCCGGGCCCGCGTCAGCGCCTGAGGCGTGCCCACGGGGTGAAGGTGAACACGGCGCCGCCGAGCAGGATCACCGTGCCGGCGACGAGGGCGAGGGCGCGCAGGGCGCCGTCGTCCTCGGCTCCGGTCTCCGCGAGGTTCCCGCCGTCGGAGCCGCCGGACCCGCTGCCGGAGCCGCTGCCGGACCCGCTGCCGGAGCCCGAGTCGTCGCCGGAGCCGCCCGCCGCGCCGCCCGCCTGCTTGCTCGTGTCCAGTTCGAGGGAGGCCTGGACGGCCCCCTTCACCTTGCACGGGATGTCCATCGTCGAGGTGCCGAGGGTGACCTTGATGGTCAGCGTGCCTGGGCTGAGCGTGGACTTACCGGTCGCTCCGGGCTTGTACGTGCCCTTCATGTCCGGCAGGTTCACCGGGTCGCCCAGCTTCAGCGCGGTGGGGTTCGGGGGCCCCGAGACGTTCACCGTGCCGCTGTCGGCCCCGCCGATCTTGACCGCCATGGAGCCCTTCAGCGCGCCCGCGGGGAGTGCGGCGGGGCTGTTCATGACGCCCTTGGCCGTCCTGACCGTGAGGTCGTACACACCGCCGTTCTTCTTGGCGTCGATCGTGACCTTGCCGTTGATCGGGTCCGGGCCGGGGGCCGTGCAGCCGAACGTGACGGCGACCTCCTTGCCGGGGAAGGACGTCTCACCGCCGCCCCCGCCGCTCGCGCCGCCGCTGGAGGATCCGCCGGAGGCCGATCCGGAGCCGGAGCCGGAGGATCCGCCGGAGCCGCCGGAGGACGAGCTCGAGGAGCCGCCGGTGTTGTTCGAACCGCCGCCGGTCGTGGTCGAGCCGCCCGTGGTGCTGCCGCTCGCGTTGCCGCCCGACGTCGTCGTACCGCCGGCGGTCGTCGTGGACCCGCCGTTCGTGCCGCCCGTCGTCGTACCGCCGCCACCGGCCGTGACCTTGATCGTGGCCGCGACCGGCACCGTCTCCTTCGGGGCGCACTTCGTGTCCGTCGACAGCGGTTTGGACACGTTGATCGTGTACTTGTCGGGCGTGAGGGTGATCTCGCCCGCCTTCGTCAGTTTCAGCTTCCCCTTCATCTCGGGCAGCACCATGGGGCTGTTCTTGGGGATCGGCGGGTTCTTCCGGGGACCCTCCATCGCGACGGTGCCGGTCCCCGCGCCGCCCACGGTGAGGACGCCGGTCGGCTTGACCGTGTCCGCGCCGAGGTCGAGCACGTCGGGGTTCTTCGACGCGGCCTGGACCGTCTTCCAGACGATCTCGACCTCGTCGCCGACCTTGGCCTCCGCCGGTGCCGTGATCAGCACCTTCGTCGTGCCCTGCACGGGCGGAAGCCCGGAGATGGACGGCGGGATGCACTCCGTCTTGTACGAGACCTCGGCGGCCTGGGCGGGGCCGGCGGAAATCATGATCCCCGCGCCGCCGAGCATCAGCGCGACTCCGGCCGCGCTCATCCTCCGTTGCGTACTCACGCATGTCCCTTCGTCGTCGGGCTGCTCTCTGGGGCTGACGGTGCGGAGTCAGGACTGAACCACGGCAGGACCGCGGTCGGTTCGTCGTCCCCCGGACCCCGGAGCGCGGACTCGCGCGCGGGGTCGGGGGCACGTGTACGGAGCCGGGCCAGGGGCGTGGTCCGGGGCCGCGCGCGGGGCCGGGGCCGGGCGGGGCCGGCCGCCGGGCGGACGCGGTCCACCACGGCCATCCCGATCCGGAACAGCGCCGCCGGGACGACCACGGCGAGCAGCAGCCAGAAGAGCGTCACGCCCCAGGGCCTGCCGACCCCCCACGGCTGCTCGACCAGGACCTTGCCCGCGTACCGCACGGAGACCTGGTAGTCGCCGTGCGCTCCCGCCGTGAGTTCGACGGGGAGCCGGACGAGGGCCTTCCTGCCGGGGGCGATGGTGCCGCGCCACTGCCGTTCCTCGTACTGCGGAGCGAACACGCCGTGGCTGGAGCCGACCTGGAAGACCGGGTCCTTCACGGGGGCGGAGCCGAGGTTGCCGACGGTGAAGACGACCTCGCGGCTCGGCGGTGCCCCGAACCAGGTGAGCAGGCCGCTGGACCCGTCGAGGCGTACGGCGGCGAGGACGGCGAGCCGGCCGTCGCCCGAGGCCTCCGGGAGCGGCGCGACGGGATGTCCGGCGACGGTGAACTCCCGGTCGACGGCGTCCTGCTGGCCGGTCACACCGGCGACGTGCACCACGCAGGGGCAGGGCTTGGGCGGCTCGGCGACCGGGAGCTTCGCGCTGAAGCCGCCCCGGGCGTCGACGGTGGCGGCCCGGCCCTCGGTGTTGGCGCAGGAGTTGGTGCCGCCGATGACGCCCTTGTCGGGCGCGGCCTGGCCGCAGATCAGCAGCATGAGCAGCGCGCCCGGTTTCCAGCCGCTGCCGCTGACGGTGACCTCGCCGCCCTTGCCGCCCTCCGCCTGGGAGAGCTCGACGGCGGGACCGGGCGCCGCGACGGCGGGGGCGGCCGGGAGGAGGCCGAGAGCCAGCACGGTCACGAGCGCCGCCGCTGTACGTATCCACCTCATGTGCGCACTCCCGCCGGGACTCGCTGGGTACGGGACCTGCCGCGCCGCCGTACCGCGTAACCGCCGCCGCCCGCCGCGAGCAGCAGCAGTCCGGCCGCCCCGGCGAGCGCAGGGCCCGAGGCGAAGGAGGCCTCGGCGCGGGCGGTGGCCGGGGCCGCGCCCTCGGCGGTGGCGGTCAGCCGGACGGTGACGGAGTCGAGGGCCGGCGGGTCGGGCCAGGTTTCGGTACGGGTGGCCCGCCGGCCGGGCTTCAGGGTGAGCGGCAGCGGCCGGCCCGGCCGGTCGAGGACGGTGCCGAGGACGCCTTCGGCGCGCACCGCGAGGTGCGGCGCGAGGACGGTGGTGCCGCGGTTGACCAGGGTGTAGCGGAGGGTGCCGGTCTCGGTGTCGACGTGGACGTCCTCGACGGTGAGCGCGGCGAGCCTCGGGCCGCTGACCCGCAGCCGCAGGTCGACGCGTACCTCCCGGCCGGCCGCCGAGGCCCGTACCGTCCCCCGGTGTTCGCCGGGCGGGGTGTCCGCGGTGACGGTCACGGCGAACGGCACGTCCGCCCGGGTCCTGGCGGGCACGGTCACCGTCCGGGCGGCGAAGGACACCGGTGCGCCCTGCCCGCTGAGCCGGACCGTGAGCGGCCGGGCGCCGGGGTTGGTGAGCGAGAGGGTGTCCTGGAGGACGCTGCCGGCGGGGCCCTCCAGATAGACGTACGGCCGCCCGGCGGCGGGCGCCGCCGTCCAGGAGGCCGGGGCGGCGGCGGAGGCCACGACGCGGGCACCGACGGAAGCGGTGGTCCGGGCGCCGAAGGACGCCGTGGCCCGGATGTCGGCGGGGGCCTCGGTGTGGGCGCCCGCGGGCGCCGCCGCGACCGCGCCGACGAGGGCGGTCGCGACGGCCACGAGCCCGGTGCGTGCCGCCGTCCGCATCAGCGAGCCGTGCGCCGCGTGAGCCAGAGGACTCCGGCCGCGCCGGTGAGGAGGACGGTGCCGCCGAGGGTGCCGAGGGCCACGGCGGAGTCGAGCGGGCCGGTCTTGGGCAGTTCGGCGCCCGTGTTCTCCTCGTCGTCGCCCTCGTCGGCCGGCGGCGGGGCGTCGGAGCCGCCGGAGAGCCCCGTCACCTCCAGTTCGAGAGCGGGCCGTGGGTTGTTCTTCGGGGTGCAGACGGCCGCGTCCATGCCGAGCGCGTGCACGGTCAGCGTCCCGGCCGTGAAGGTGACCTTGCCGTTCTTCTTCGGGGTGTACGTGCCCGTGAGCGTGCCGATCTTGATCGGGGTGTCGGGCGGGATCGCGGCCGTGTTCGGCGTTCCCTTGACCTTCACGGTGCCGGAGTCCGCGCCGCCCACGACGAGCTCGGCGCGCGGCGTCATGACGCCCTTGGGCAGTTCGACCGGGCTGTCGGACACGCCCTTCTCGAACGACATCGTGATCGTGTACGCGCTGCCGTTCTTGACGGCCTTGATGTCGACGGGCGAGACGGCGCCCTTGGGCCCGATCTTCGTCTCACAGGCGTAGTCGACGTCGACGACGGCCGCCTGGGCGGCCGGCGCGCCGGCGAGCACGGCCCCGCCCGCCACCGCGACCGCCGCCGCGAGCGCGGCGGCCGTTCTCCTCCGGTTCGGCTCCTTGGACACCCCGAGCACCCCTCACCGCAATGGAACTGACGGTCTTTCAGATTGGGCGTCAAGGTACGCCCGGGGCCTTGCGGAGGGAAGAAGAGGGACGGTGAAAGTCCTGGGAAGGGGAACGGCGGAAGTTCTAGGCGGGTGCGGAGAGTTCCGCCCAGACCGTCTTTCCGGGGGCGCCGGGGGTGCGCTCGATGCCCCAGTCGAGGCAGAGCCGCTGCACGATGAACATGCCGTGGCCGCCCGGGCGCCCGGACCGGTGCGGGGTGCGGGGCGCGGGAGTTCCGGCGCCCCGGTCGGTGACTTCGAGGCGCAGGGCCTTGGGCAGCCGCAGGACACGGAGGCGCTCGGGGCCCTCGGCGTGCAGACAGGCGTTGGTGACGAGCTCGGAGACGACGAGCAGGACGTCCTCCGCCGCGGCCCTGCGGTCGGCGGTGGCGGCCGGCAGCCAGCCCCATTCCTGGAGCGCGGACCGTGTGAAGTCACGGGCGAGCGGCACGGTTCCACTGGTCTCGCCGAGGGCGAGCGTACGGACGTCGGAAGCTTGGTCCATCAGCGCTTCACCTCACCGATCGACGGGACAGAGGGCAGGACGTGCGGGCGGTGCGGAGCCGGGCCGTGGGGGCGGGCCCGGCCGGGGGTCAGCCGGGCAGGGCTGTGGCGAGTGTCTCGTGCACGGTGAAGACGGCCTCCGCGCCCGTGATGTGGAACACCCTGGCCACCGCGGGCCGCATCCCCACGAGATGGACGCCACCACCGGCGGCGTCCGCCCTCAGCCGGGCGCCGAGGAGCACGTTGAGCCCGGTCGAGTCGCAGAACTCCAGACCCGAGCAGTCGACGACGAGGCGCGAACGGCCCGCGTCCAGTGCCTGGTCCAGGGGGGAGCGCAGCAGTTCGGCGGTGTAGTGATCGAGCTCACCCACCGGAGCCAGGAGTTCGGCCCGGTCCACCGTCCGGACCTCGACCCGCAACCGCGCGGGCGGTGCGCTGCCGATGTTCTCGCGGTCCATGGCCGTGCCTCTTCTCGCTCTCGCGGATGCCGACTGACGTCCTCGAACCCTACAAGCGGGGCGCCCTCCGATGCACACGAGGTCCACCACATAACGGGACAAAGCGGATTATCGATACTTGCGGCCTTCACCGTCGAGCAGGTAGGGCTAGTAGAGAACACCCGACACGACCGGCCTCGGAGGCGCCGCAAACCGCAGCAAGAACCCACGAAGGAGACCCATGTCACCCCGGCTCGACGCCCCGCGTACCCCCGACGCGCCGTCGGCAGAAGTCCCCCTGGACCATTCGCTCGACCACCGCGCCGAGCTCTCCCACGAGCTCCCGCACGCGCTCCCGCACGACCGGACGCTCGGGCTCCCGATCGACCGCCCGCTCGACGGCATCGGACCGGTCGACGCCCGCGCCCTGTCGAAGCAGCTCTTCGCCCGGCTCGCCGAGCTCGAAGAGGGCACCCACGACCACGCGTACGTCCGCAACACCCTCGTCGAACTCAACCTGGCCCTGGTCAGGTTCGCCGCCGCGCGCTTCGGCACCCGCAGCGAGCCGATGGAGGACATCGTCCAGGTCGGCACCATCGGCCTCATCAAGGCGATCGACCGCTTCGAGCTCACCCGCGGCGTGGAGTTCCCCACCTTCGCGATGCCCACGATCATCGGCGAGATCAAGCGCTTCTTCCGCGACACCTCGTGGTCCGTGCACGTGCCGCGCAGGCTCCAGGAGCTGCGGCTCGACCTGGCCAAGGCGGGCGACACGCTCGCCCAGCGCCTCGACCGCGCGCCGACCGTCGCCGAGCTCGCCGAGGAACTCGGCATCCCGCCGGAGGAGGTCGTCGAGGGCATGGCCGCGAGCAACGCGTACACCGCGAGCTCGCTCGACGCGCAGCCCGACGAGGAGGAGGGCCCCGGCGGCGAGGCCACGCTCGCCGACCGGCTGGGCTACGAGGACCACGGCCTCACCGGGATCGAGTACATCGCCTCCCTGAAGCCGATGATCGCCTCGCTGCCGCACCGCGAGCGGCACATCCTCTCCCTCCGCTTCGTCTCGGGCATGACCCAGTCGGAGATCGGCACGGAGCTCGGCATCTCGCAGATGCACGTGTCCCGGCTGCTCGCCCGCACCCTCGCCAAACTGCGCCGGGGGCTCACTCTGGAGGAATGACCTCCACCGGCTTCCCCGAGCCGCCAAAATGGCTGCGGAAAGGGCCCGTTCACGGTCTTTCGACCCGTGACGGGCCCTTCCGCATGCCACGTCCCGAGCCGCTCCCGCGGCAGCGCGCACGGCCGACCGCGCGACCGGGAAGCCTTGTTGACGCGGCGTCCGGAATGGGCCACATTGAGCCCGGGGGTTCAGGGGGGAATCACATGCTTTCTGCGTACGCGGAACTGGAAGAACGCATGCGCGGCCGGCTCGGGGGCAGAGAGTGCCTCTACGTGCCGTCGTGCCGCTTCGGGCTCTACCTCGCGCTGCGGCACTGGTGCGGACCCGGCGGCAAGGTGCTGATGTCACCGGTCAACGACGACGTCATCTTCTTCGTCGTGCTGGCCGCCGGGCTCCGCCCCGTCCAGGCGCCGCTCGACCCCCGGGACGGCTCGATCGACGCGGCCGCCGTGCCCGAGTCCGTCTGGCGGGACCTCTCCGCCGTCCTCACCACCAACCTGTACGGGAACCCCGACCCGGCCCCCGAACTGCGGGGCCACTGCGACCGGCTCGGCATCCCGCTGATCGAGGACGCGGCCCACGCCATCGGCTCCACCGTCGGCGGGCGGCCGGTCGGCACGTACGGCGAGGCGTCCGTCTTCAGCCTCTCGAAGCACACCGGCGCCAAGACGGGCGGCTTCCTGACCCTCGCCGACCCGGCGCTGCGCGAGGAACTCGCCGCCGCCCGCGAGGCGTTGCTGCATCCGATCCGGCCGACCGCCGAACTCGCCCACCTCGTGAGGCCGTACGCCGAGTCCACCCTGCGCGGACTGCGCCTGGTCGGGGCCGCGCGGGCGGCCGTCCGGCGGCTCGGCATGGAGGAACGGGAGGAGATCCGGATGCCGCTGCGCGCCGAGGAGCTGGCCCGTGCCCTCACGGCGGCGCCCGCGCTCGAACCCTTCCACTCCTGGGTCCGGGTCGACATGCACGACTACCGGCTGCGGCCCGGCGCCGGCCGGCTCCGCCGCACCACCCGCAGGTTCGCCCGGCTCGACGACGTCCTCGACGCCCACCGGGCGGGCACCGCCCTGCTGCTGGCCGGCGGGTACGGCACGGCGGAGGCGTTCCCGGGCGGCGTGCCGGAGGAGCCCGCGGCCGGCACGCCGCCACAGCCGCTCTACCGGGTGCCGCTGCTCGTCGACGACCGGGACGCGGCCGTCGCCGCTCTCGCCCGGCGCCGGATCACCACCGGCTACCTCTACGACCCGCCGCTCGACAGCTACGCGGGAGAGCTCTTCACGGACCCCTCCCCCGCGCCGGAACCGGCCGCCTGGTTCGCCCGGCACGCCCTGCCGGTGGACCCGCGCCGCGCGGCCGAGGCCCTCGCGGTCCTGCGCGGTGCCGGAATCCGCCCGGCGCGTCCTTCGATGGTCCCCGGCGGGTCACGGTGACGGAGACGGTACGGCTGCGGGGGTCCGACCGGGACGACGCGGCCGACACGGCGGGCACAGCCGGCACGGCAGGCACGGCAGGCACAGCGGGCACGGCAGGCACAGCCGGCACGGCCGGCACGGCGCGCTGCGCACCGGCGTCGGGCGAGGAGCAGGACGGCGAGGGCCTGGGTTCGGGATCCGACTCCACCGGCAGCTCCATGTTCCGCAACGCCTACGCCCTGATGCTCTCCACCGGCGTCTCGGCGGCCCTCGGGCTCGGCTTCTGGCTGATCGCCGCCCGCTACTACTCGGAGGAGGCCGTCGGCCAGGGCTCCGCCGCCATCGCCGCGCAGCGGATGCTCGCCTCGATCACGGCGACCACCCTGTCCGGCGCGGTCGTCCGGTACGTGCCGCGGGCCGGCCGCGCCACCGGCCCGCTGGTCGTGCGCCTGTACCTGTTCAGCACGGCCGTCGTCACCGTGGCCTGCGGGATCTTCCTGCTCACCATCGACCTGTGGGGGCCTTCGTACGCCCCGCTCGGCACCGTCTCCGCCGGGATCTTCTTCACCGCGTCCGCGGTCGGCTGGGCCCTGCTCACCCTCCAGGACGGGGTGCTCACCGGCCTGAGACGGGCGATCTGGGTCCCCGTCGGCAACGCCGTCTTCTCGCTCGGCAAGCTCGTCCTGCTCGTCCTGCTCGCGACCGCCGTGCCGGTCCTCGGCGTCTTCGTCTCCTGGGCGGCGGCGATCGTGCTCTCCGTGCTGCCGCTCGGCTGGCTGGTGTTCCGCCGGCTCATCCCCCAGCAGGCCCGCGCCGACCGGGACCGCGAGCCGCCGGGCATGCGGGAGATCGGCCGGTTCATCGCCGGGGACTCCGTCGGCGCGTTCTTCAGCCTCATCATGATCAGCCTGCTGCCGGTGATGGTGGCCGTCCGCTTCGACGCCGCCCACAACGCCTTCTTCTACACGGCGTACACCGTCGGCGGCACCATGGAGTTCATGGCCATCAACATGGCCTCCTCGCTCACCGCGCACGCCTCGCACAGCCCCGAGTCCCTCGCCGAGGGGGTGCGGGGCGCGCTGCGCCGCATGGTGCTGCTGCTCGTCCCCGTCGTCCTCGTCCTCGTCGTCTTCGCGCCGCTGATCCTGGCCCCCTTCGGCCAGGGCTACCAGGACAACGGCTCCACCGTGCTGCGGCTCCTCGCCGCCGCGGCGCTCCCCCGGGTCGCCGTGGAGCTCTACATCGGCGTGCTGCGGGTCCAGGGCCGCACGGGCATGCTCGCCGTCCTCCAGGGCGCCATGTGCGTCCTCGTGCTCGGCAGCGCGGCCGTGCTGCTCGGGCCGTACGGCATCAGCGGGGCCGGGATCGCCGTCCTCGGCGCGATGACCCTGATGGCGGTGGCCTGTGTGCCGGGCCTGCGGGCCACCCTCAAGGGCCGGACACCGGCCGAGCGCCCCCGGGCGGCGGCCCGGGTGAAGGAGCGCGAGGAGGACGGGTACGGCACCGACTGGGCGCGGCAGAGCGCCTATCTGCGCGGCGCGCACGAGTCGGTGACGCCGGCCTTCGGCATCCCCGTGTACGTGCCCCGGCGGCGTGACGACGAGCCTCCGGGCCCGCTCGCCCGGCCCCTGCCGCCCCCGGCGTCCCGGCCGGAAGCGCCGGACGCGCCCGACCGGTGGGGCGGCTGGCTGTGGCCGGCGCTCGGCCTGGCGGCCGGTCTCTTCTGGTTCCCGCTCGCCCGGTCCGGCGAGCTGGACGTGGCGACCCTGTCCGGCACCGGTCTGCTCGCCGCGCTGCCCCCGGTCACCCTTCTCGCCGGGCTGTTCCTGGTGGTCCTCCAGGGCGCCGCCGTCGGGCTCCGGTTCTTCCGGCCCGCGTTCGCCGGGGCGGTCCTGCTCGCCACCTTCCTGGCCCTGCACACGGCCCCGCCGCTCCTCGGCCTGCGGCCGGCCGACGCGGCGGGTCCGGGCGCGACGCTCCTGGGCGAGGGCGTCGAGCGGGCGGTGGCCCCGATCGCGCTGCAGGCGCTGAGCCTGCTCCTGACGGCCGTGCTGCTGCGGGTGGTCGGGGTGGGCGCGCGGGTCACCGCCGGTGTGGTGTGGGTCCTGGTCTGGGCGGGGTGGGCGGGTCAGCAGGCCTTCGCGCTCGCTCCGCTCCCGCTCTTCCTCGGCCTGGCCGGCGGCACGATGGCGGTGTGCGCCTTCCGGGGCCTGACCTCGGGGCGTCGTTAGGAGTGGTCAGCGGCGCGGTGGGGGCTGCTTGAAGTACGGGTCCCGGCCGGCGATCCGGTACCCCTCCAGGCCCGGCCCGGAGTCGACCGTCAGGTCGCAGCCGGGCCCGGGAACGGCCCGGTTCCAGTGCACGTACGCCTTCGCATCCGGCAGGGTCGGCGCCACCTTCGGGATCGCGGTGTACCAGTCGCGCTGGCGCTCGGGCCTCTTCGGGTCGGGGGCGGTGGAGAACTCGGAGAGCATGATCGGCTTGTCGTCGGAGATGTTCGCGCGGAGCCAGTCGTAGCTGGGGCGCTGGCTCTCGTCGAAGTCGAGCCAGTTCGTCGTCCGGTGGCACAGGTAGTAGTTGTACTGGTCCATGCCGATCCAGTCGACGTAGTCATCGCCGGGGTAGAGCCGCTTCATCGACGCCGCGCTGCCCAGGTAGCCGGAGACCGTCCACACCCAGACCACGTTGTCCACCCCGAGCCGCTCGAACCGGTCGTGGAGGTGGCGGTAGGCGGCGACGTACTCGGCGGGGGTGCCGGCGCCCTCCTGGATCCGGGCGTCGGCCTCCTGGTCGAAGGAGAGGAAGACCCGCTTGCCGTAGGCCTTGATGCGACGTATCTGCGGGTCGAGGATCTCCGTGTCGTACTGCCCGGAGGCGAGGTTCTTCCACCCGAGCTGGGTCTCGGTGTATCCGGCGTGGTGCGGTTCCCTCCACACCGTGGACTCCCAGGCGAGCATCAGCAACCGATCGCGGCCGAGGGCCTGTTCGTCGGGGGTGAGGAGGGTGCCGTCGAGCTCGTTGCCGGACATGTCGTGGTACGTGTAGACGAGATCGAGGCGGCGGCCGATCTTCTTCTCGAAGGCGTGCACGGGCCGGACGAGCGAACTGTCGCCGTCGTGCGGAACGTACGCGCCCCACCAGGCGCCGCAGGGGGCGACGAGCCGGGCGTCGGGGGCGCACCGGTCGTCCCCCTCGGCGATGGTCGCCCACACCCCTATGCCGGCGATCAGCGCGCCCACGGCGGCGAGGGCCGTCGCCAGCCGTCCGGCGGCGCCGCCCTTGGCATGCTGCCCGGTCACCGGCCCCCACCGGGACCTCGTTTACGGAACCGGAAGGGCTCGGCCGCCTCGGGTTCGACCGCGCCGACGGTGGCGGCGGGCAGCGGCAGGCCGGGCAGGAGGGCGACGACCGTGGTGAACGCGGCGAGCGGGATGAGGAACGCGGGCACGGAGAACCCCCCGACCAGGAAGAGGAGGGTGGCGGTGAGTGCGGCGAGGGAGAGGCTGATCGGCGCGGTCAGCGCGAAGGCCTCCAGTCGGGCGCCGGGGCGCAGTCCGTGCGGTTGGGGGTGGAGCAGGGCGAGGCCGGGTCCGAAGCAGACGAAGAGCAGCACGGGCAGCCAGCGCACGAAGGAACCGCCCGGCAGCAGGGTCGCCGCGAGGGCCACCCATCCCGAGCCGGCGGCGATCGCTCTGATCCGGTTCTGGGTCGTGTTCACGGTGCACCGCCTGTGGTGGCCGAGGGCTCGGTGGCCTTCGGGGTGTAGGCGAGGACGATCCCGTACGGGTGTTCCTCGACGGTCGTGAAGAGCGGCGAGGCCTTCAGCCGGTCACGCAGGATCGCGAATCCGCCCGGCGGCAGCAGCCCCTCGCCCGCGGTGTAGATGTCCTGGGTGCGGGTGAGGACGACGTGCGCCGTGGTGCCGGGCGGGATCCTCTCGTCCAGGTAGCGGGCCGGATCGACGAGCATCTTCTCGTTCTCGGGCAGCTCCTGCTCGGCGAAGAACCAGTGCTCGACCTGGTCGTAGCGGTGCAGTGCCTGCGGGAAGGAGCCGGAGGTGGCGAGGACCAGACCGCCTTCGGGCAGCCGGTCGATGGCGCGGGTGACCAGCTCCGTCTCGGCGGGCGGGGTGTAGTACATCGCCTCCTTGCCGTAGTACGCGGGCAGGAATCCGGCCGTCAGAGCCACGAGGACGACCGGCAGGGCGATGGCCGCGATGCGGCGGCGGACGAGACGGCCGCGGCTCCGGTGGGTGCCCGCGACGGCGGGGACCAGCGCCGCCGCGGCGAAGAACGCGGCACCGGGCAGCCCGAAGAGATAGACCCGGAAGAGCATCTCCCCGCCGTAGTCGTTGACGGCGAAGAGCGGTACGGGGGCGATGGAGACGAGCAGCAGCGGGAGCGCGCTGCGGGTCAGCCTGCGGCGGCCGACCACGGCGATCCCGGCGAGCACGACGACGGCGAGGGCCATGACGATGCCGGCCTGGCCGGCCAGTTCGGGTCCGGGGCCGGTGAGCTGTCCGGCGTATCCGGCGCGGGAGTTCTCGGTGAGCCGGCCGATCGAATCGCGCAGGGTGCCGAGCGTCTCCAGGAACAGCGGGCGGCCCATGGTGAGGTCCCAGGCCAGCATCAGGAGCCCGGCGACGACCAGCAGACCGTAGTTGCGGTAGCGGCGGGTGAGGCTGAGGGCGAAGAGCGCGGCGCAGAGCATGACCGGCGTGAGCTGGTGGGCGGCGTTGATCGCGACGATCAGCGGGGCGATGATCACCACGCAGACCGCGCGCTGGCGCAGCGCCGTGGGCGGCGGCACGGTCGCCGCGGCAGGGTCGAGATTCGCCCGGTCGCGCAGCCGTCCCGCCGAGCCGGGACGCACGAAGTGCCGCAGCACGACGGCGAGTACGGTCAGATGGACGACGTAGGCGAAGCCCTGCGGGGCGAGGTAGTCCTGGCCGACCCAGTTGGCGAGCTGGAAGATCCAGACGGCGGCCCACACCAGCCGCCAGTCCTCGGTGAAGGTGCGGTAGATCAGCACGAGCACGGGCAACGTGATCAGACCGAGGGCGATCGGCGCCCAGTTGACGTACGCGGCCGTGCTCTCGACGCCGAAGGCCCGTACGAGCGCCGCGTTCAGGGTGAAGAAGCCCGGCCACTGCTCGTAGGCGGACATGTTCCCGGACAGGGCGGCGTCGGGACGCAGTTCGCCGGCGCCGAGGATGGCGTCGACGACGGCATCGTGCTTGGAGGCCCAGGGGTAGCGCACGGAGTCGTACAGCACGGCCGGGGGCGCCTTGAGCGCGACGAGCAGCCCCACGCAGTGGGCGAGGGGCCAGCCCGGCGAGGTCCCGGCGCGCCGGAGCGACACCAGGAAGCCGGCGGTCAGGACCAGCAGGGAGACGTGGAAGAGGACGGGCAGCCGGTCCAGGAGCCCGTAGTCGTCCATGGTGCGGAAGTCGATCCCGGGCAGGGCGAGCGCCCACAGACCGATGCCGAGCGCCAGAAGGGCGGGCGAGAGCCAGGTGAGGTCGTGCACGGCGATGCGTCGCGCGCGCGGCACGGCCTTGCCCTCCTGCTCCCGGGCGGAGGCGGGTTCCGTGCCGGTCGCCGCCGTTGGTGTGGACAGGTGCTTCGTCACCCCGCGAACTCCGTTCCGCGCACCAGCGCGCGCGTCCTTCGGTACAGCCGCCAGCCGATCGTGGGCAGCGAGTCCGGGTACGGCGCGGCCTTCGCGCCCCGCCCCTCCATCCACCGCTCCACGTCGGCGGCGGTGTGGCTGCGGCGCACGATGAGCCGCGCGATCCGGTAGACCTCGTCGCTCCCGGAGCTGAGCGCGTGCCGCACGGCGACGGCCGAGGTGTATCCGGCGGCCTCGGCGGCCCGGCGCACGGCGGGGCTGTTGTAGCCGTGCGGGTAGGCGAGGTGCCGGATCTCGTGGCCGAGGGTGTCCTCCAGGACCGCCTTCGACTCGCGCAGTTCCCGCCGGAGCGCGGCCGGCGTGAGGGTGTCGAGCTGCGCGTGGGTGGCGGTGTGACCGCCGACCTCCATCCCGTACGCCTTCAGGCAGGGTGCCTGGGCAAGGGTCATCATCGGCGCGGGCGGCAGCAGACACGGCCGGCCCGGAGTGATGGCCCCGGTGGTGAGGTACGCCGTGGCCGGCAGGTCCCGTGCGGCGAGCGCCTCGGCCGTCGGACCCGCCAGGTCGGCGAAGCCGTCGTCGAAGGTGATGGCGGTGGGCCGGTCCGGAAGCGGAGCCCCGGAAGCGAGGTGCGCGGCCAGGGTGCCGACGGTGACCGGGGTGCGCCCGCTGGCGACGATCGCGTCGAGCTGGGAGGCGAACTCCTTCGGGGAGACGGTGAATTCGGCGATCCAGTCCGGTGGATCGTCCATCACGGCGTGGTAGAGGAGGACGGGAATCCGGATACGAACGCGCGCGGTCATCCGGTGCCCGCTCTCCGGAACGCGTCGCGCGCCCTTGCTCTGGCGTAGCCGATCGGTCCGTACAACATGCCGCGTCGCTCCAGTCGGGAGAGGCTCCTGGGCCAGGGATGGTGCTGGGTGCCGTGTTCGCCGGGGACTCCGCCGCCGCCCTCGCCGCGCCGGGCGGTCATGGTCCGGGCGTGCGCGAGGCCGCGCGGCAGCCGGGCGAGCAGGGCGGGCAGCAGGCGGGGACTGCGTACCAGGGTGGCGGTGAGGTACGCGGTGAGCCCGGCGCCGTAGCCGTACGCCTGGTTCCTCAGGTCCTGCCAGGTGTCGCGGTGGTGGTGCCAGACGAGGGCTTCGGAGGTGTAGCGGAGGCGGAAGCCGGCGGCGAGGACGGCGACGAAGGCGTACAGGTCGTCGCCTCCTCGTGCGGCCGTCCCCGTGCCGGTCGCCGGGTCGAAGCCGCCGGCCCGCCGGAGGGCGTCGGCGCGGAAGGCCATGTTGGCGCCGGAGCCGAAGCTGCCGGCGGTGAAGGGGAAGAGCGGCTCGTCGGCGGGCGGGTGCGCCGGATCGTAGAGGCGGGGCGCGAAGCCCTTGGCGAAGCCGCCGTGCGATTCGAGGAGCACCTGGGCGGGGGTGCCGAGGCGCGCGGGCAGGATCAGACCGGTGACACAGCCGAGGCCGGGGTCGGCGGCGAAGGGCGCGGTGAGGGCGCTCAGCCAGTGCGGGTCGGCGATCACGTCGTCGTCGGTGAAGGCGAGGACCTCCCCGTCGGCGGCGGCGGCGCCGGTGTTGTGGGCGATGGCGAGCCCGGGGGTGTCCTCGCGGACGTACCGGACGCGGCCGGCGTAGGCGCGGGTGACCAGGTCGTGGGTGTCGGTGGTGCGGGGCGCGTTGTCGACGACGATCAGCTCGTGGTCGGGGTGGTCCTGGGCGAGCAGCGAGTCGAGGGCGCGGGCGAGGGAGGCGGGGCGCTCCCGGGTGGCGACGACCACGGAGGCGCGCGGTGGAACGCCGACCGGTCCCGGACCCGCGGCACCCCGGTCGGCGGCCCGCGGGCCCACCACCGCGGCTTCCGTCGCCGCGAGGCGCTCCGCGTCGCCGCGGGGCGCGGTGCCGTCCGCCAGGAGGGGGACCGCGAGCGCGGCGAGGACCTCGGCGGGGTCCTCGTTCTCCTCGTACCGGCCGAGGACGGTGGCGGTGGGGCGGCCGTCGACGCGGACGAGGGCGTAGACCTCGCCGGGGACGGGCGCGGGGGCGCCGGGAGCGGCGCGGAGGCCGACGGCGGCGCCGGACGCGTCGAGCTCCAGCTCGGCGACGGATATGGCGGGTTGCTGGTTCACGGGGTTCCCCCAGGGACGGACACCTGCGGCTACCGATCGCCCTTGAGCCGGGCGACGGTGCTGAGGACTTCTCGGGCGCGGGCCGCCGGGGCGGGGCGCTCACAGACAGGGGCGCGAGCCGCCCGGACCGGCTCGCGGCCCAGCCGGTGCGGTGCGGTGCGCGGGCCGGGGCGGGTGACGGCGCCTCGTGCACGGTGGGTTCGCCGGTCTTCGGCGAGCCCAGGGCTCTCAGGCGCGCCGGACCCGGCCCGCAGCTTCCGCCCCACCCGGATCACGCGCTCGCCCGGCTCCCCCGGCGGCACGACCCGCACCCGCCACGCACTCACCTAGCCGACCCCCCGGTCGTCCCCCGAGACCTTCTGGACAGGAAGGTACCGGCCCGAACCCCTTCCCGGCAGGCATACTCGCCCTTTGGGTCACGGAGGGGGACGAGGCGACCGGGACGGAGCCGTTCCGCGAGCGCCCGACGCGGAGCACTTCGTTCCAAATGCACACCACCGCACCGGAGTTGACGCAGTAGTCCTGCTGTCGACCCGAATGCCTTGCGCAGTCGCTCCGGCACTCCTAGCGTCCATGATCACTGGCCGGCCCGGAGAAGGGGCACGACGTCCGGAGAACCGTGTCGTCCGCGGCGACCATCCCGCCGGCCCCCTCTCGTGCGCGCCTGAGCGCCCTTCGACGGAGTGATGAGTGAAGAGACCTGAGAGACCGATATGGGCCCTGGCCGCCGTCACGGCGGCCTTATTGTTCACCGCCGTCCCGGCGAACGCCGCCCCCCAGCCCGACGCCGTTCCGGCCGCCTCGACGGCGCCCGACCCCGTCGACCCGCCTCTGCTCGACGCGACCGCGGACGGCGGCACCGTCCGCGTCAACGTCGTCACCCGCCACCGCGAGGCCCTGGACTCCGCCTCCGAGGCAGGCGAGACACTCGTCTCCTACGACTCACTGCCCCTCGTCACCCTCCGCGTGGACGAGGCGGGACTTCAGCAGCTGAACGCCGATCCGAACGTCGTCGACGTCTCCGAGGACGTGCCGGTCGCCCCCGCCCTGGACGAGTCCACCCACACGATAGGCAGCGACAGGACCTTCGCGGCCGGGAAGACCGGCGCCGGCACCACGGTCGCCGTCCTCGACACCGGCATCGACGTCGACCACCCGTTCCTCTCGGGTCGCGTCACGGGTGAGGCGTGCTTCTCGGTCACCGACGCGAACGCCGGTTCCACCAGTCTGTGCCCTGACGGCACCGGGGAACAGACGGGCCCCGGCAGCGCGGACGTCGAGACGGGCCCGTGCGCCACCATGGGTGCCGTCTGCGCCCACGGAACCCACGTCGCCGGGATCGTCGCCGGAGACGGAACCGGCCTCGACGGTGCCCCCAGGCGCGGGGTCGCCCCCGACGCGAACGTCCTCGCCATCCAGGTCTTCTCCAAGTTCACCTCCGACGAGCGCTGCGGAGGCGCCGGCAAGAGCCCGTGCGTCCTCAGCTTCACCAGCTCCCAGGTCAAGGCGCTGGAGAAGGTGCTCGCGCTGAAGCGGGCCGGAACCGACATCGTCGCGGCGAACATGAGTCTGGGCAGCGGCCGCTGGACCAGCTCGTGCTTCACCGACGCCCGCAAGGCGATCATCGACAACCTGCTCGCCGAAGGGGTCGCCACGGTCGTCGCGGCCGGCAACAACGGCTACGCCGAGGCCGTCAACGCCCCCGGCTGTGTGCCCTCCGCCCTCACCGTGGGGTCCACCACCGACGACGACCAGCTGTCCTCGTTCACCAACCGCGGCGCGCTGCTCGACCTGCTCGCTCCCGGCACCGGCATCGTCTCCTCGGTCCCCGGTGGCGGTTTCGCCGCGAAGGACGGCACCTCGATGGCCGCCCCCCACGTCGCCGGGGCCCTCGCCGTCCTCCGCCAGTCCTTCCCCGAGAAGTCGGTGACGGAACTGGAGGCGCTCCTGCTGGAATCGGGCGAGGCCCTCACCTACGCGGGCGCGGTCACCCCCCGGATACAGCTCGACGCGGCTGCGCTCGGCGGCGGCGGGACCGACCCGGAAGAGGACCCTGAACTGACCGCCTGGGACAACTGGGCCGAGGTCACCGTCCCCGTCTCCGGGAGCGCCGAGTCGCCGATCGAGATCAACCAGAACCGGCTCGCACCCTCCTCCCTCCAGGTGTACGTGGATGTCCACCGCACGGGGACCGGCGATCTGAACATCGACCTCGTCGCCCCTGACGGTTCCGTCTACCCCCTCCGGCAGGTCCGGGACGACGAGGGCGGGGAGATCCACGAGCTGTACCAGGTGAACGCGAGCAGCGAGCAGGCGAACGGCACCTGGAAGCTCCGTGTCACCTCGATCGGCGCGGGCGGCTTCATCAGCGGCTGGGACCTCCGCTTCCCGTGGTTCGACAACTGGACGGAAACGCAGATTCCCGATCTGGGCACCGCCGAGTCCCCGGTGGTCGTCGGCAGCGCGCGCACGGGCAACGCCCCGCAGGCGACGCGGGTCTACGTCGACATCCACCACTCATGGCGCGGCGATCTCCAGCTGGACCTGATCGCCCCCGACGGCCGTGTGTACCCCCTGCGGGCAGCGGCGGCCAAGGATTCCGGCGACACGATCCACGAGAGCTACGTCGTGGACGCGCGCGCCTCCGCGGCGAAGGGCACCTGGAGGCTTCGGGCCAAGGACACCGCGCAAGGAAACAGCGGATCGATCAGCGGCTGGATGCTGACACTCTGACGGCGTCGGACCACGGAGTGCGCTCGTCGAGCGCGGGCGCACCCCTCCGTGGCCCGGGGGGCGGGAGGGGTGCCGGGCGGGTTCGACGCGACCGCGGCGGAAGGCGGGGCGCCCGGGGGGAATCCCGGGTTCCCGGACCTCATCCCGCCATCGGCCTGCGTGATCCGGTCAATGCGCCCTACGGGCCTGTGCAGGGGATGGGCCCGCCTATAGAAAAGTTCGCGATCACCAGGAATCAGGGGGGAACAACTTTGCGTAGGAACACGCAGGTCCGGAGAACCGTGACCGCCGCCTTACTGGCCTTCGCCGTGGTGGGCGCGACCGCTCCCGCCGTCCACGCCGACGAGCCGGGCACGCCGGCCTCGGCCGAGGACACGGCCCAGTTCACCGGCATAGCCAAGGCGTACCTCCAGAAGCGGGCCGAGGCGGTCACGGCCCGCAGCGCCGAGATCCCGCCCAGTGCGCCGGAGGACGTCTCGCCCGGCCTCGCGGAAGTGCTGGAGGCCGACTTCGCCGCCCTGGCAGAGCAGGGCCGTGTCCTCGAAGGCGTCAACGGGGGCTACAGCAGCGCGGAGGTCGACCTCCTGGTCGACCAGGCGACCGTCAGCGGCACCACCGCGACCGTAGAGGTGACCGAGGACACCAAGCTCCACTACCCGGACCCGCAGCCCGGCGAGCCGGCCTACGAGGAGTACTCGCTCCCGCACACGCTGACCTACACGAAGGCGGCCGACGGGACCTGGGACCTCGCGGGCGACCTGGCGCGGGTCGACTGGACCGGCCCCGCCCCGACGACCCAGCTCACCCAGCCGGTCGACGTGCCCGCCCCCGACTCCGACGCCGAGGGCGACAAGGCGGCGACCGCACAGACGGTGAACGACGGCCTCGACATGCCGACCGAGGATCCGGACCCGACCAGCGGCTACAACTACGGCAACATGGCGTCGTACGCGGACAGGTACTGGAAGCGGGGGAACTCCGACTACCGCACCTACGGAAACGACTGCACGAACTTCATCTCGCAGGCGATGCGCGCCGGCGGGTGGGGGACGACGTCCGGCAGTGCGATGAGCCGCAAGGACAACAGCAAGTGGTTCTACGCCAGCTTCACGTGGACCACCAGCTACACCTGGGCCGGCGCTGAGAACTGGTACTGGTTCGCGAACAAGCACTCGAAGCGCACCCGGATGCTCAGCAACGTGTGGCACATGGGCAAGGCCGACGTCCTGCAGGCCGACTGGAAGCGCGACGGCGTCATCGACCACAGCATGATCGTCACGACCCGGACGTCGAACGAGGTCTACCTCACGTACCACACGCCCAGTACGCACAACAAGAAGCTCAGCACGATCGTGGCCCAGTACCCCCGTGCCTGGTGGTACGCCCACCGGACCTGATCCATTGACGAGGGACGCATGACCTTTCGAAAGTCTCACGTGCCGGCCGTCCTCGCCTGTGCGCTCCTGGTGGGATGCAGCCAGGAGCCCGCTCCGCAGGGCCGTACGGAACAGCAGACCGCTGAAGCCTACGTCCAGGCGCTGAACAGCCGTGACGTGGCAGCCCTCGCGAAGCTGGGGCCGCCGGGCTACGAAGAGGTCGAGGCGGACGCCCGCAAGGCCGTGGCCGCCGACGGCGGCAAGGGACTGGAGATCGACAGCGTCAAGGTGTCGCACGAGTTCGGCGCCGACGTGGCGAGCGCCCACGTGGTCGCCACGGACCGGGCCGGCAAGCCCTTCGCCGCCTACGTGCAGATGTCCCGTCACGACGGCACATGGGTCGTGGTCCTCGGCCACGCCCCCGGTGCCGGAAAGGCCGGCTCCAGCCCGGCGGCCACGGAGCCGCCGGGCTAGGGGGTGTCCTGTCGATCAGGCCGGCTCAGGAC
>NZ_JBHTSA010000098.1:0-30234 GCF_042795405.1 Streptomyces sp. NPDC056480
GATCTCCGAGCCCGGGGCCGCCTCATGTGTGTCCGGGGCAAGTGGAATCCCCACTGTCACAACTTCTGGTCTATACCTTGACAGGTCCAGACCAATAGCGGTTCGCTGTGCTTCCCATCCGGCCCACCCGGCCCCACCCGGAAGGAAGTTACGCATGCTGCGTAAGTTGGTCACCTCGCTGGCCGCGCTCTGTACGGCCGTCGGACTCGCCGTCCTCCTCCTCCCCACCGCCTCCGCCGGCGCGGCCGCCGCCTGCGCCGCCGCGTGGAACTCCTCCGCCGTGTACACGGGCGGGATGACGGCTTCGCACAACGGCCACAACTGGTCCGCCAAGTGGTGGACCCAGAACGAGACCCCCGGCACGACCGGCGAGTGGGGCGTCTGGGCCGACCAGGGCGTCTGCGGCGGCGGACCGACCACGCCGCCCACCACCCCGCCGACCTCCGGATTCGTGGTCTCCGAGGCCCAGTTCAACCAGATGTTCCCGAGCCGGAACCCCTTCTACACGTACGCGGGCCTCACCGCCGCCCTCAAGTCGTACCCCGGCTTCGCCAACACCGGCAGCGACACGGTGAAGAAGCAGGAGGCCGCGGCCTTCCTCGCGAACGTCTCCCACGAGACGGGTGGCCTCGTCCACATCGTCGAGCAGAACACGGCGAACTACCCGCACTACTGCGACACCAGCCAGTCCTACGGCTGCCCGGCGGGCCAGGCCGCCTACTACGGCCGCGGCCCCATCCAGCTCTCCTGGAACTTCAACTACAAGGCCGCCGGTGACGCCCTCGGCATCGACCTGCTGAACAACCCCTGGCGCGTCGAGCAGGACCCGGCCGTCGCCATGATGACCGGCCTCTGGTACTGGAACACGCAGAGCGGTCCGGGCACGATGACCGCCCACAACGCCATGGTCAACGGCGCCGGCTTCGGCCAGACCATCTGGGCGATCAACGGCAGCCTGGAGTGCAACGGCCGCAACCCGGCCCAGGTCCAGAGCCGGGTCACCAAGTACCAGCAGTTCACCCAGATCCTGGGTGTCCCCGCGGGGTCGAACCTGTCCTGCTAGTCGGCTACTGCCACGCGACGAACACGCTCCAGGCGGCGGGCTCCACGGTGAACGTGGGCCCGTCGCTCTGCTTTGAGTCGCGGAGGTGGACGGCGTGGGGGCGCGTGGCCACCTCGACGCAGTTGCCGCCGCCGCTGTCGCTGTAGCTGGACTTGAACCAGTGCAGGGTGTCGCTCATCTCTGTACTCCCGCCAACTCCTCGATGAGACCCAGCGACCTGCGCGGATCCAGGGCCTGTGCCCGGATCTTCGCATACCGCTGCGTGTGCGTACTGACCTTCGTCCGGTCGGTGATCAGCAGGCTCTCGCCCTGGATCTCCAGGTAGGTCACGCGGTCGTGGGCCGGGGTCTCCACGACGTTCAGATCGCCCCGGTCGCCCGCGTACTCACCCCCCAGCCCGGCATCCAGCGGCAGCACCTGAAGGTTCACGTTCCTCCTCCGCGCGCACCCCGCCAAGTACGCCAACTGCTCCCGCATGACCTCCTCGCCGCCGATCGGCCTCCGCAGCACCGACTCGTCGAGGATCAGCTCGATCTCGCACACAACCTTCCGGTCGAACAACGCCTTCCGAGCCGTCCGGGCGACGACCAGCTCCTCCACTCGTTCCGCCGTCGGCTCCGGATGCCCACCCGCGATCAGCGCCCGCGCGTACGCCTCCGTCTGGAACAGCCCGTGGACGACGTGGTTCGCGTACAGCCACAGCGCCACCGCCTTCTGCTCGATCGGCGCGTACCCGCGGAACTGCTCCGGCAGCTTCTCCAGCCGTACGAGCTCCCGCATCTCCTCGAAGATGCCCGTGCCGCCACCCAGGACGCGTTCGAGCTGGAGGAGCATCTCGTCGCTCACCGGGTGGATGAGCCGTTCCATCGCACTGATCGCCGCACCCGTGAAGCCCATCTGCGTGCCCAGCTGGTCCTGCGTCAGTCCCTTCTTCAGTCGCGATTTCCTGGCCACCGCCGCCGCCATCCTGGCCGCAGGGCCGACCGATTCCTTGTTCTCCGCTCGCGCCATTCCCGCTCCCCATTCGGACTCAACCGATCTCAACCGGTCTCAACTGCTCCCCGCCGAATTCGACTGCGCGCAAGGCGCGTTGATGCAGGTCAAGGGGTTGTCGACGCGCCCGTCGCAGTCGTGGAAAACGCTAGCGTCGGCGCGGGAGCATGTCCTCGTGAATGAAGAGAATCGGGACGTAAACGTGGATTGGATTCCGGCTTCCGGATTCCAACTCCGTAAGGCGGGGGTGCAATTCGACGCCGTCCGGGTGGACGGCGACGAGGGGCGGCGGCTCGCCGACCGGATGGAGGTGCTCACCGGGGGCGACCCGGGGCCGGTGGTGATCGAGGCGAACGGGCGGCGCGGGGTCTACTTCCTGGTGCCGCCGGGGTCGACGGCGCGGAAGGCGTGGCCGCGCGGGGTGACCCGGTTCAACTCCGGACCCGCCCACGTGAGCTTCGTGCCGGTGCCGGCGCTGACGGGCAGGACCTGGCCGCTGTCCTGGCGCTTCCCGCCGTCGTCGCCGGACCGCTTCGTCCACCCGCTGCTGCTGCGGAGCGCCGTGACCGAGCAGTTCAACGGTGTGTCCTGACCCCCCGGACCGACCGGGGACGCGCATACATCAATCTGGTACATGGGCTACCGTTGGTACATGTCCATGAAGCGCACGAACGTGTACGCCGACCCCGAGGACCTGGCGATCATCAAAGAGGCCGCCAAGCGCCGCGGCATAAGCGAGGCCGAGATCATCCGGCAGGGGATCCACCTCGCGGCCATGGCCAACCGGGTCTGGGACGAGCCCCTGTTCTCGCGCGCATTCGAGGGGCGCGGCCGGACCCTGGCCAAAGCCGAGGTCCGCGATGTCGTGGCCGACGCCGCCCTGCGTGAGGCGGACACCGAAGCGGGGACCGCTGCGTGATCATCGTCGTGGCCGACACCTCCGGGCTGCTGGCCGCTCTTGATTCCACCCACCCCGAGAACGCGGCGGCCACCGAGGCGATCCAGGCCGCGGGGCTCCTCGTGATGTCCCCGCTCCTGCTGGCCGAGCTCGACCATGTGGCCACGTGTGAGCTCGGCCGCGAAGCCGCGCTCGGCGCGGTGGACGACATCCTGCACTGGATGCGCCGGGGGCGGGTCTCCCTGCCGGAGATCACCGAGGACCACCTGGGCGCCGCCCAGATGGTCCGGCTGCGCTACGCGGCGCTCGACCTCGACCTGGCCGATGCCGTCAACGTCGCTCTGGCCGCCGAGTACGACACGGACGCGATCCTCACGCTTGATCGTCACGACTTCCGTGCCGTCCGCCCTCTCGGGCGGCACAAGGCGTTCCGGGTGCTGCCCGACGACCTTCCGCTCTGAGCGCGGCCTGCCGCCTAACGATGACCGGCCTCGACGGCTTCGAGCGCGGCCGACAGACGGTCCAGGACCCGGACCGTCTCGTCGAAGGCCTCCTGGCCGCCCAGCTCCCGGACGAGCGCGGCCGCCAGCTCCGCGTGGCCCGGGTCGATGCGGGCGATGGCCGCCCGGCCCGCCCCGGTCGGGGTGAGGAGCTTGGCCCGGCGGTGCGCCGGGTTCGGCTCGTACGCCGCGAGTCCCTCCCGGACGAGCAGGTCCGCGATCCGCTGGACGCTCTGCCGGGTGATGCCCATGGCGCGGGCGATCCCGGCGACCGGGAGGGGTTCGGGGAGGACGGCTCCGAGGACCTGCCACCACGCGGCGGTCAGACCGGCCGGCTCGGCGAGCTTCTCCGAGACGGCGAGGAACTGGCCGTTGAGGCGGAAGACGCCCAGGGCCGTGCGCGAGAGGGCGTCCTGCTGCTCGCGGCTCATGAGTTCAGCTCGACGAACGCCGCCGGGTCCGAGTCGTGGAAGAGGCGGTACCAGGCGTCCCGCTTGCCCTCGTACGCCCCGAGGGCCGCGAAGATCTCGCGGGCGAACGCGACCGGCTCCGTCGGGCCCGCCGTGATCAGGTCGCCGGTCCCGGCCTCGCCCTCGGAGGTCACCGCGTCCGTGTCGATGTAGTGCTCGCCGCCCTTGTAGCCGGTGGCGGCCAGGTAGAAGGAGACCGCGCTGGTGTGCGGGCGGTCGTCGAGCAGGCCCTCCTTGGCGAGCCCGGCGGTGGCGCCGCAGATCGCGGCGACCGGCACCCCGGCGTCGAGGAAGGCGCGGGCCGCGGCCGGGAAGGCGGCGAGCTCGTCGCCCTCGTCGTACTTCTCGGCGCCGGGAAGGATCAGCAGCTCGCTGTCCTCGGGCCGGAGGTCGGCGAGCGCGAGGTCGGGGACGATCCGGAGGCCGGCGAGGGTCGTGACGGGCTCTCCGGCGACCGGGCCGACGGTCCGGACGGTGTAGCCGGCGCGGGCGAGCCAGGCGGTGGCGTGGCCCGTCTCCCAGTCGGCGAGCGTGTCGTAGACGGCGAGGTGGACGGTCTTCGCTGCGGTGTTCGTTCCCATGGCTGACCCCTTGGTCGGTGTGGTCGATCCCTCGGTTCCGCTGATGACAACAGACTGTCATGTCGACAGGATGCTGTCAATTGATGAGGAGGTGAATCCACGGGGATTCCGCAGGGATTCCACCGCACGGAACAAGGTGTCGCGTCCGCCCCGGTCTCGGTGGACAAGATGGCCATGGCCCGCCCTACCTGCGGTTCCTTACCCTCGACCCCATGACCCCTCATGTCATCGAACCCGATCCCCAGGCCGGGGCCGCCGTCAAGGCCGCCGACCGCGCGCACGTGTTCCACTCCTGGTCCGCCCAGGGCCTGATCGACCCGCTCGCCGTCGCCGGCGCCGAGGGTTCGTACTTCTGGGACTACGACGGAAACCGCTACCTGGACTTCACCAGCGGCCTCGTCTACACCAACATCGGCTACCAGCACCCCCGTGTGGTCGCCGCCATCCAGGAGCAGGCCGCGAAGCTCACCACCTTCGCGCCCGCCTTCGCCATCGACGTCCGCTCCGAGGCCGCACGCCTCATCGCCGAGCGCACCCCGGGCGACCTGGACAAGATCTTCTTCACCAACGGCGGCGCCGAGGCCGTCGAGAACGCCGTCCGCATGGCCCGGCTGCACACCGGCCGTACGAAGGTGCTCTCCGCCTACCGCTCGTACCACGGCGCCACGTCCACCGCGATCAACCTGACCGGTGACCCGCGCCGCTGGGCCTCCGACAACGGCTCCGCCGGCGTCGTGCGCTTCTGGGCGCCGTTCCTCTACCGCTCGCCCTTCTACGCCACCACCGAGGCGGAGGAGAGCGCCCGGGCCCTCCAGCACCTGGAGGACACGATCGCCTTCGAGGGTCCGGCGACGATCGCCGCGATCATCCTGGAGACCGTGCCCGGCACCGCCGGCATCATGACCCCGCCGCCCGGCTACCTCGCCGGCGTCCGCGAGATCTGCGACAGGTACGGCATCGTCTTCGTCCTCGACGAGGTCATGGCGGGCTTCGGCCGCACCGGCAAGTGGTTCGCCGCCGAGCACTTCGACGTCGTGCCCGACCTGATGACCTTCGCCAAGGGCGTGAACTCCGGTTACGTGCCGCTCGGCGGCGTCGCCATCAGCGAGAAGATCGCCGCCACCTTCGACAAGCGGCCCTACCCGGGCGGACTGACCTACTCCGGTCACCCGCTGGCCTGCGCCGCCGCCGTCGCCACCATCCAGGTGATGGAGGACGAGAAGGTCGTCGAGAACGCCGCCCACATCGGCGAGAACGTCCTCGGCCCCGGCCTGCGCGAGCTCGCCGAGCGCCACCCGTCCGTCGGCGAGGTCCGCGGCCTCGGCGTCTTCTGGGCGCTCGACCTGGTCAAGAACCGCGAGACGCGCGAGCCGCTCGTCCCGTACAACGCGGCCGGCGAGGCCAACGCGCCGATGGCCGCCTTCGGCGCCGCGGCGAAGAAGAACGGCCTGTGGCCCTTCGTCAACATGAACCGCACCCACGCCGTCCCCGCCTGCAACGTCACCGAGGCGGAGGCCAAGGAGGGCCTCGCCGCCCTCGACGCGGCCCTCACGGTCGCCGACGAGCACACCGCGTAACCGCGAACCGGGGCGGCCCCTTCCGTCTGGACTAGGGTGTCCGGAGCCGGACGGAGGGGGCCGACCCATGCCCGCGAGCGGAGCTGTCACCCGCAACACCTTGCGACAGCAGATCGCGGACGCGCTGCGTGACGAGGTGCTCGCGGGCCGTCTCCAACCCGGCGAGGAATTCACCGTCAAACAGATCGCCGACCAGTACGGCGTCTCCGCGACCCCGGTGCGCGAAGCCCTCGTCGACCTCTGCGCACAGGGCCTCCTCGACTCCGACCAGCACCGCGGCTTCCGCGTCCACCAGTACTCGGTCGACGACTACCGGGGCATGGTCGAGGCCCGGATGCTCGTCGTCGACGGCATCTTCCGCCGCGACGCCGCCATGGTCCCGCCCCGCTCCGCGGTCGACGCACCCGACCTCGGGGTCGGCGTCGCCCTCGTCTCGATCCGGCGCAGGGGCGAGGCCGCGGCCCGCGCCGCCCGCGCCGGCGACCTCGACATCCTCATCGGCTACGACATCCGGTACTGGCGCGAACTCGCCCGGCTCGTCGCCGCCAACGACTACATCGCCGACTTCCTCCACAAGCTCCGCGTCCAGGCCTGGGTGTTCTCCGTCCCCTACCTGCGCTCGGAGCGGGACGTCCTCGGCTGGCTGTGGAGCGGGCACGTCGACCTGGTCGACGCGATCACCCGCGGCGACGCGCAGGCGGCCGTCACGGTCGTCCGGGAGTACAACGCGCACTCGATGGAGTGGGCGGGGTATCTGGAGGCCCGGGCCCGCTGAGGCCGGGGGAGGCCGGCGCGTACCGGTGGTGGGGCGCGTCGGGCCGGGGGCGGAGTTCGGGTTGAGGCCGGGCCTCCGGGGGCAGTTCCTCAGCGGGTGGGCGGTGTCCGTGGGGCGCCGACTAACCTGGCCGTCCCTGCAAAAGCCTGGCGTACGCCCTGCGAGCGTCCCCCGCAACTGACGGAGAGCGAGCCTCCCTTGGCCTGTGACCTGTGGCTGGTCCCCCTCGTCGACGTGCTGTGCCACAGCCCCGACAACCCCTTCGCCGAAGAGATCGCCGCGTACGACGCCGTGCTCAGCGCCTCCGGGCTGCCGACCGTGCCCGTCTACGCGTACATGCCGGGACTCTCCGGCGACGTCGCCCCGATCGCCGGCTTCGACTACGAGGCCCTGCACTTCCTGCGCCGCGCCTACCTCCTCCAGATGTGCGGACTGCCGGTCGAACCGGTCGGCGAGCTCGGCGGGGACTACGAACAGCTCCTGGAGATGTTCGAGGCGACCGCCCAGCAGTCGCACCTGGTCTGGCACTACGACCACGCGGGCGCGTACGTGCCGGTCGACTTCCCGGTCCCGCTCGCCAGCGACGAGCTCCTGGAGGGCGGCGGGCCGCTCGGCTCCTCGTACGGGCTGCTGCGCGAGCTGGAGTTCGTCGCGCCCTCGATCGGCATCGACCCGTCGAACCCGCCGGCGCCCCCCGTACCGCCGGAGCGGCCGACCACCCTGGAGGAACCGGCCGTACCGATTCCGCTGGACGGCGGCCCCTTCGCCCGGGAGCGCCATGTGTGGCTGGGGCTGCACGCGGCGGCGACCCGGAGCCTGGCCCAGGGCTCGATGATCATCCTGAGCTGAGCTGAGCTGAGCTGAGCTGAGCTGAGCTCCGTGCGCACGGCCCCGGCCGGCCGATCCGCGCCCATGGCCCCGAGGGGCCCCGGAGGCCTGCGTCAGCGGGCCTCCGGGGGCCGCTGACGCGGCATGTTCGGCCGGGTGCCCGGCGGCAGCGGGAAACGGCCCGAGGGGTGATGGCTCTCGGCCCGGGCGGGCATCACGCCCACCGACTGGAGCGCCAGCGGCGCCGGACCCGAGCGGAACTCGACCATCCAGTCCGCCGTCTCCGCACGCACGAGCTCGGTCACGTCCTCCGAGAAGCGGCGCAGCACGCCCAGACAGCGCTCGGCGGCCTCGCTGGCGGTGCCCTCCGTGGGGCCCAGCACCTCCCGGACGCTCTCCGAGGCCCAGTCGAACTGCAGGGCCTGCAGACGCCGCTGCACGGCCTGTGCCGTCGCCACGTCCCTTATCCAGCCGGACGTCAGGCCGAAGTACCGGTCGCAGGCCAGGCAGGCGGCACCGAGCAGCAGCGAGAGGTATCCCCAGCCGGCGACCCCCTCCGCGACGCCGGTCAGGTCGAGCAGCGGGAGCGCGGCGCCCGCGATCACCCCGGCGGCCGTGCCGATCCGCAGGATCCGGGCGCTGCGGCGCTTCCAGACGCGGTCGGAGAGGTACCACTCGGCGGTGCGCAGGGCGTTGGACTCCACCCAGCGGTACAGCTCGTCGAGCCGCTCGGCGGGCTCGCCCCAGTCGCCCAGGGGGAACGCCGTACCGGTCAGATCGCGGTGGACGTCTCCCCCGGGGGGCCCCGGTGGCTGCATCTCCGGCTGCTGGCTCACCGGGGGACTCCTCTGTTCAGCTCAGTGCTCGTGTCCTTCTGTGACGTGCGGTGCACGTGGTGCCTGCCCTTCCTACCGCCGAATGGTGGGCGGTGGGCCCGGAATCCCAGGATTTCCGCCCGCAAGGGGGTCTTGATCAGGTAGAGGAGCCCGCAGTTTCTCACCCGAAAGAGTGGTGGAGCAGGGGGGCCGGGGACCACGTAGGCTCGGCGTACCGACATACGGACGTACCGAACCTCAGGAGTGACCGTGATTCCCGGTGGTGGTCAGCCCAACATGCAACAGCTTCTCCAGCAGGCCCAGAAGATGCAGCAGGACCTCGCCCGCGCGCAGCAGGAACTGGCGGCGACCGAGGTCGACGGACAGGCGGGCGGCGGCCTGGTCAAGGCGACCGTGACCGGCTCCGGGGAGCTGCGCGGCCTGGTCATCGACCCCAAGGCGGTCGACCCGGAGGACACCGAGACGCTCGCCGACCTGATCGTGGCCGCCGTGCAGGCCGCCAACGACAACGCGCAGCAGCTCCAGCAGGCCAAGCTCGGCCCGCTGGCCCAGGGCATGGGCGGCATGCCCGGCCTCGGCTTCTGACACCTTCCGGGCGCGGGCCTTCCCAGGCCTCTCCTCCCGTGGGCTTCTTAGGCTCGCTTTAAGCCACTACCGTAAGAATCAAGCACTCCCTTGAAAGGGCGTTCCGTGTACGAAGGCGTGGTTCAGGACCTCATCGACGAACTGGGCAGGCTGCCCGGCGTCGGTCCCAAGAGCGCGCAGCGGATCGCCTTCCACATCCTCCAGGCCGAGCCGACCGACGTACGGCGTCTCGCGCACGCGCTCCTGGAGGTCAAGGAGAAGGTCAGGTTCTGCGCGGTCTGCGGCAACGTGGCACAGCAGGAGCAGTGCAACATCTGCCGGGACCCGCGCCGCGACCTGACCGTCATCTGTGTGGTCGAGGAGCCGAAGGACGTCGTCGCGATCGAACGGACCCGCGAGTTCCGGGGGCGGTACCACGTCCTCGGCGGCGCGATCAGCCCGATCGAGGGCGTCGGCCCGGACGACCTCCGCATCCGCGAGCTGCTCGCGCGGCTCGCCGACGGCACCGTCACCGAGCTGATCCTCGCCACCGACCCGAACCTGGAGGGCGAGGCCACCGCGACGTACCTGGCGCGGATGATCAAGCCCATGGGACTCAAGGTGACCCGGCTCGCGAGCGGGCTCCCGGTCGGCGGCGACCTCGAGTACGCCGACGAGGTGACCCTCGGCCGTGCCTTCGAGGGACGGAGGCTGCTAGATGTATGACGACCGGGCCGGCGCGCTCTCAGGGAGGCTCCTCGATGTCTGACCCCACGCTGCACGCGATCACGCAGAACCCCGACGACTTCGCGGTCCAGATCGCCGACTCCATCGAGAGCTTCATCGTGGCGACCACCGAGGTCGCCAAGGGCGACGAGCCGGACAGCGCGGTCCCCTTCCTGCTCCTGGAGATCTCGCAGCTGCTCCTCGCCGGCGGACGGCTCGGCGCGCACGAGGACATCGTCCCGGACGAGCGGTACGAGACGGACACGGGCCCGGAGCCCGACATGGACGACCTGCGCGAGCGCTTCGCGGTCCTCCTCGAACCGGTCGACGTGTTCTCCGAGGTCTTCGACCCGTACGAGCCCCGCAAGGCCCCGGTCCCGGCCCGCATCTCCGACAACCTCGCCGACATCGTCGCCGACCTGCGCCACGGCCTGGCCCACTACCGCGCCGGCCGCACCAGCGAGGCCCTGTGGTGGTGGCAGTTCTCGTACTTCTCCAACTGGGGCCCCACCGCCTCGGCCACCCTGCGCGCCCTCCAGTCCCTCGTGGCCCACGTCCGCCTCGACCAGCCCCTCGCGGCCCTCGACGGCCTCGACACGGACGAGGACCTCACCGAGGACGACCTCGCCGAGGAGGCGGGCCGTGTGATGGCGGAGGAGATCGGCGCACCGCTGGGCATCCGGACGCTCAAGGGCTGACGTACGACGAACCGCTCCCGTCCGACGGCCGATTGCCCCATGATGTGCTCATGGCAGCAACGGCCCGGTCACAGGCCCTCCTCCGGAGCGGAGTCGGCGTAGCCGCGGTCGGCGTCGTCGCTCTCCTCGTCGTCGCCTTCGTCGACCTGGGCAAGGCCGACCAGATCGCCAGCGTCACCGGAGTCGTCCTCGCCGTCGCGGGGCTCGGGCTCTCCCTCTGGGCGCAGTTCGGGCACGGCGGCCGGGCCGCCCCGGTCGAGGCGTCCGGCCCCCGCTCCGTCGCCGCCGGCGGAAGCATCGGGACGGTCGTCACCGGCGACGGCGTGCGGACCCCGCCGACGCCGCCCGCCCCGCAGACCCCGCCCGCCCCGCCGACCCCGCCGGCCGGCAGCGCTGCCGCCGGGACCACCGCCGGCGGCCCCGTCACCGCCTCCGGCGAGCGGTCCGTCGCCGCCGGCGGGGACATCGGGAGCGTGTCCACGGGGGACGCGTGAGCGGGGGCGTCGAGGCGTCGGGGGAGCGGTCCGTCGCGGCGGGCCGGGACATCGGCTGGGTGCACACCGGGGACCGGGTGACCGTGCTGCCGCCGTCGGGCCTCGGGCCGGTGCGGTGTCCGCCGGGGCTGGTCGACGTGCCGCGCAGGGCCGCTCACTTCGTGGGGCGCGGCGCCGAGGGCGCCGTGCTCGACGGGGAGTCGGAGACCGTGGTGATCTGCGGCCTCGGCGGGGTGGGGAAGTCCTCGCTGGCCGCCCGCTGGGCGCTCCGGCAGGCCGCGGACCGCAACCCCGTCTGGTGGATCACCGCGGAGAGCCGGGCGGACGTGGACGCGGGACTCGCGGGCCTGGCCGCCGCGATGCAGCCGGAGCTGATCGACGTACTCCCGCAGGAGGCCCTGCGCGAGCGGGCACTGCAGTGGCTGTCGGCGCACGACGGCTGGCTGCTCGTGCTCGACGACGTCACCGACCCGGGCGATGTGGAGGGCCTGCTGGCCAGGGCCAGCGGCCGGGGGCGGGTCGTCGTCACGAGCCGGACGACGGACGGCTGGTACGGGATCGGGCGGGTCCTCACGCTGTCCGTGCTTCCGGCCGCCGACGCCGTCGAGCTGTTCACCCGGGTCGCCACCCACGCGGGCCCCCGGGACACGACGGGCGCCGAGCGGCTCTGCGAGACCCTCGGGCAGCTGCCGCTGGCCGTCGAGATCGCCGCCGCGTACTGCGGCCGCACGGCCACGCCCCCGCTCGTGTACCTGGCGGAGCTGGGCCGGAGCCGCGGCCCCGGCAACGCGGAGGAGGCCGTCGCCCGGACCCTGCGCGTCACGCTCGACCGGCTCGCCGCCTCCGCCCCGCACGCGGGGGAGGTCCTGCGGCTGCTCGCCTGGTTCGCGCCCGACCGGATCCCCGCACCGCTGCTGCCGCCGGCGTCCGGCACGCGCGAGGCGCTCGGGGAGCTGGCCGCGCACAGCATGATCACGCTCCACGAGGACGGGTCGGTCTCCGTGCACCGGCTGGTGCAGGCGGTGGCCCGGAGGGCGGACCCCGGGGACCCGCACCGGGAGCCGGGGCTGATCGAGCGGGCCCGGCTGACGGCGCAGGCGGCGCTGGTCCGGGCCGTACCGCAGGACAGCACGGATCCTGCGCACTGGGAGACCTGGCGCGGTCTCCGGCCGCACTTCGAGGCGTACCTGCGGTGCTCCGACCCGGGGGAGGACGACAGGGACCTGATCCCGACCCTGGTGGCCGCGGGCATGTACCTGACGCTCAACTCTCTGGACGAGGAGGCGGTCGCCCTGTACGAGCGGGCGCTGGCCGCCGCCGAGAGGCTGGTGGGCCCGGAGCACCCCGCCGCCGTCGGGGTGCGCGGCGCGATGATCGTGGTCCTCGCCGAGGCGGGCCGCGGCGCGGAGGCGATCCGGCTCGCGGCCGGGGTGGTGCGGGACATGACCAGGGAGTACGGGGCCGGGCACCGGCTCGTGTTCGTGGCGCGGCGCGGCCTTGCGCAGGCCCACCAGCTGTCCGGTCTCGCCGACGAGGCGGTGGCCCTCCACGAGGGGGTCGTCGCGGACATGGTCCGCGTCCTGGGCGAGGGGGACCGTCAGACGCTGGAGGCGTTCGTCGAGCTCTCCTCGATCTACTGGTCCGCGGACCGGATCCCCGACGCCGTCGCGGTGTGCGCCCGTGCCGAGGCCGGGCTGGCGGCCGCGCTGGGCGCGGACCATCCGGAGACCCTGATGGCGCGGCTCAGCCTGGCCGCCCTGCACGGAGCCGCCGGGGAGGCGGAGCGGGCCCGGGCCGGTTTCGAGGAGCTGCTGCCCGTCTGCGTACGCGTCCTCGGTGAGCACCATCCGATGACCGTCACCGTGGTGGAATCCCTCGCGGAACCCTCCCGGTGATCACTCTCTGAGCAGCTCGTCTCACCATTCGATATCACGCTGGCGTTTCCGGGTCCCTCGTTAGACTGAGCCGATCGCAGCGCCGGCTGCGGCACACACTGAGCGAGGAGCGCACGTGGGCCTTGTCGTGCAGAAGTACGGAGGCTCCTCCGTTGCCGATGCCGAAGGCATCAAGCGCGTCGCCAAGCGAATCGTGGACGCCAAGAAGAACGGCCACCAGGTGGTCGTCGTGGTTTCCGCGATGGGCGACACGACGGACGAGCTGATCGATCTCGCCGAGCAGGTATCCCCGATCCCTGCCGGGCGTGAGTTCGACATGCTGCTGACCGCCGGAGAGCGGATCTCCATGGCCCTGCTGGCCATGGCGATCAAGAACCTGGGCCACGAGGCCCAGTCGTTCACGGGCAGCCAGGCAGGTGTCATCACCGACTCCGTCCACAACAAAGCGCGCATCATCGATGTCACGCCGGGCCGGATCCGCACCGCCCTCGACGAGGGCAACATCGCCATCGTCGCCGGCTTCCAGGGCGTGTCCCAGGACAAGAAGGACATCACCACGCTCGGCCGTGGCGGTTCCGACACCACCGCCGTGGCACTGGCCGCCGCGCTGGACGCCGAGGTCTGCGAGATCTACACCGACGTCGACGGTGTCTTCACGGCCGACCCGCGCGTGGTGAAGAAGGCGAAGAAGATCGACTGGATCTCCTTCGAGGACATGCTGGAGCTCGCCGCCTCCGGCTCCAAGGTGCTGCTGCACCGGTGCGTCGAGTACGCACGCCGATACAACATCCCGATCCACGTCCGCTCGTCCTTCTCGGGGCTGCAGGGCACCTGGGTCAGCAACGAGCCGCAAGGGGACCGCAAGGTGGAGCAGGCCATCATCTCGGGCGTCGCCCACGACACCTCCGAGGCGAAGATCACCGTCGTCGGCGTGCCGGACAAGCCGGGCGAGGCCGCGGCCATCTTCCGGGCCGTCGCGGACGCCGAGATCAACATCGACATGATCGTGCAGAACGTGTCCGCGGCCTCGACCGGCCTCACGGACATCTCCTTCACCCTCCCCAAGGCCGAGGGCCGCAAGGCCATCGACGCCCTGGAGAAGGCGAAGACCGCGATCGGCTTCGACTCGCTGCGCTACGACGACCAGATCGGCAAGATCTCCCTGGTCGGCGCCGGGATGAAGACCAACCCGGGTGTCACCGCGGACTTCTTCCGCGCGCTGTCCGACGCGGGCGTGAACATCGAGCTGATCTCGACCTCCGAGATCCGCATCTCGGTCGTCACCCGTGCCGACGACGTCAACGAGGCCGTGCGCGCCGTCCACACGGCCTTCGGCCTGGACAGCGACTCGGACGAGGCCGTCGTCTACGGAGGCACCGGCCGATGACCCCGAAGCCGACGCTCGCGGTCGTCGGTGCGACCGGAGCCGTCGGCTCGGTGATGCTCCAGATGCTCACGCACCACGCGGACGTCTGGGGCGAGATACGCCTCCTCGCCTCCCCGCGCTCGGCCGGCCGCAAGGCCGCCGTGCGCGGGGAGGAGTGCGAGATCCTCGCGCTCGACGAGGAGGCCCTGGAAGGCGTCGACCTGGCGCTCTTCCTGGTGCCCGAGACGGTGGCCGCCCGCTGGGCGCCCATCGCCGCCACCAAGGGCGCCGTCGTCGTGGACACCTCCGCCGCCTTCCGGGCGGACCCCGACGTCCCCCTCGTGGTCCCCGAGACCAACGCCCACGCGGCGCGCGTACGCCCCCGGGGCATCGTCGCGAGCCCCGGCTGCACCACCCTCGCGATGGTCGTCGCCGTGGGCGCCCTGCACGCCGAGTTCGGCCTCTCCGAACTGGTCGTCACCGCCCAGCAGGCCGCCAGCGGCGCCGGTGCCGGGCAGGCCGGCGTGGACGCGCTCCGCGCCCAGCTCGGCCTGGTGGCCGGTCACGGCGACCTGGGCACCCACCCCGGAGACGTACGGCGGGCCGTCGGCGAGAACACCGGGCCCTTCCCCGGCCCCCTCGCGCTCAACGTCCTGCCCTGGTCGGGCACGGCGGGCGCCGACGGAGCCTCATCGGAGGAGGAGCGCGTACGGGACGAGACCCGGCGGATCCTCGCGCTCCCCGCGCTGCGGGTCGCCGCCACCTGTGTGCGCGTGCCCGTCGTCACGGGACACTCCGTCTCCGTGCACGCCCGCTTCGAGCGCCCCGTGCCGCTCGACCGCGCGCACGAGATCCTCGCGACCACACCCGGGGTCGTGCTGTACGACGATCCCGCGGCGGGCGACTTCCCCACCCCCGCCGACGTCGTCGGCACCGATCCCGCCTGGGTCGGACGGGTGCGGCGCTCGATGGACGACGAGCGGGCGCTCGATTTCTTCGTCTGCGCCGACAACCTCCGCAAGGGTGCCGCCCTCAACGCCCTCCAGATCGCGGAATCGGTTGTCACGTATTTGTAGGATCTGTGAACGACCTGTGAGCAAATAGGCGTCAGATACCTCTTGAACTGCGGTGATGCCGTGGCCGACGATGCTCTTCCCCCTTACTGCAACCAGTAGTTGGGTGGGAGGCGTCTCAGCGTGCACTCACCAGTGTGGCGTGGAACACGCCGAGAAGCGGGGCATCGGGGGAGAACGGTTACGCATGAGGACAAACGACTCGCCGTCGAAAAGGGTGGCGTACGCGTACAACCCTGCCGGGGGGAAGCGTGTCCAACATGCGTGGCAGACGTACTCGACATCGCGACCGTCGCTCCGCTGCGCGGGGCGGGCACCGCTGTGCTCCCCGCGCGGAGCGTCGCCGTCGTCCCCGCACGCGGCACGGCGGTCGTTCCCGCACGCGGCTCCGCGCTCGTTCCCTACCGCCGGCCGCGCGGGCTCGGCGGCATGCCGGTGATCGCCCCCATGCCCACCGGATCCCGCGCGAGCTCCGTGGACGGCATCCCCGCGCCCCGGACCAGCGCCGAAGGCGACTCGGCGGCCGGAACGACCGTCGACCACCTGACCGAGACCTACCGCGCCCACTACCGGTCGCTCCTCGGCCTCGCCGCCCTGCTCCTCGACGACACCGCCTCCTGCGAGGACGTCGTCCAGGAGGCCTTCATCCGCGTCCACTCGGCGCGCAAGCGCGTCCGTGAGCCGGAGAAGACCCTCGCCTATCTGCGCCAGACCGTCGTGAACCTCTCCCGGTCCGCACTGCGCCGCCGCATCCTCGGACTCAAGCTGCTGTCCAAGCCGATGCCGGACATGGCCAGCGCGGAGGAGGGCGCGTACGACCAGCTGGAGCGCGAGGACCTGATCAAGGCGATGCGCGGACTCCAGCGGCGCCAGCGTGAGGTGCTGGCCCTGCGGTACTTCTCGGACATGACCGAGGTGCAGGTCGCCGAGGCGCTCGGGATATCCCTGGGTTCGGTGAAGGCGTACGGTTCGCGGGGCATCGCGTCGCTGCGCGTCGCGATGGGAGCGACGTCGTGAGCGAGGCACCCGGCAAGGACGTCGAGAACGACGACAGCGTCGAGAACGACGTCCCTGATGAACGTGACGACCTGAGTGGACAGCGCATGGTGAACATCGAGCCCGGCCCCGGCGAGGGCGACGGGGACGACGAACTCGCGCTGCGGCGGCTGTTCCAGGACGCCGTGTCGGGCCTGGAACCCTCCCACGGCTCGCTGGACCACCTGCGCCGTGCCGTACCCGCACGCCGCGCCCGCAAGCGGCAGGCCCTCGTCGGCGCCGCCGCCGCCGCGGTCCTCATCGGCACCGCCGTACCCGCCTTCGTGCACGTCGCCTCCTCCGGCGGCGTGTCCGCTGCCGGCAACCCCGTGAACGCCGGCCACGGCGAGGACGCCCAGGGCGGCACCGGCGCCGAGACCGGCGTCGAGGGCGGCCAGAGCGCCAAGCCCCCCGCGAGCAGCGTGTCGCCCAGTCAGGGCGCCACCGACGGCTCCGCGGGCAAGCCGCAGCGACCCGGCCCCGGCGTGTCCTCCACCGGCCGGCCGGAGGCGGACAGCGGCCCCGGAGGCCTCCGGGCCTGCGAGGCCGGGCAGCTCGGCGTCAGCTCGGCGGGAGCCGGCGGACCCGACGGCGAGGGCAAGGTGTACGGCACCTTCCGCATCGCCAACATCTCCGACCGGGCGTGCCTCGTGGAAGGCAGCGGAGTCGTCGGCTTCGAGGCCCGCGGCGCCGCCGACCCGGCGCGGATCTCGGTGGTCCGGCACACCTCGGGAGACGGGGGCGGCGGACTGCCCGACCCGTCCCAGGAGTTCTCCTCGCTGGCCCTGAAGCCGAACGCCTCCTACGAGGTGAGGTTCGTCTGGGTGCCGAGCGAGACCTGCCCGACGACACCCGTCACCCCGACCCCGACGGAGCCTCCGCCGACCGAGCCGCCGACCACCCCGCCGACGACGGACACCCCCACCGGCGGCACGGGCACCCCCGAGCCCAGCGAGGGCTCGGGCTCCGGAGGGAGCGGCACCGACCCGGGCACCGGCCCGGACGCGGGCACCGGCGTCGCGCCCCAGCTGCTCCACGAGGACGGCGGACCGGCGGACGGCAGCGTCCTGGTCAGCCATGTCGCGGAGGCGGGCGGTCCCTCGGCGGCGGCGACCATCCCCAACGCCTGCGCGGGCACGATCTACCGGACCGGGGTCCTGGCCGGCTGACCTACAGCCCCAGCGCCTCGTCGCGGGTCGCCTCCGCCTCGCGGCGGACCAGGCGGAACCACATGAAGAGGACGAAGCCGGCGAAGACGAACCACTCCGCGGTGTAGCCGAGGTTCTGGAAGGCCTTCGCGTCCAGGCTCGTGCCCGCCGCGGCCGCCGCCGGGACCGGCGTGAGCCCGGCGGGGGAGTCGGCGAGGGTGATCCAGGCGTCGTAGACGTCGTCCGCGACCACGTTCACCAGGGACGCCGCGCTGATCATCCCCAGCTGGCCCTCGGGGAGCCCGCCGGTCTTGCTGACACCCTTGCTGCCGCCGTTCTCCGAGGCCTGCAGCGCGCCCACGACCGTGACCTCGCCGGACGGCGGGGCGGGGACCTTCGCGCCCGTGGGGAGCCAGCCGCGGACCACCGGAAGCGACCTGCCCCCGTCCGTCCGCAGCAGCGTCAGCACATAGCTGCCGGTCCGGCCGTCCAGATCACGGTCCGGGACGAGGAACTGCTCCCCGAACCGGCCGCGCGCCTCGGCCGACCGGCCCGAGGTCTCCTTGTCCACCGGGAGCAGGGAGTCCAGCGGCTCCGCCTTCAGCGTGCTCGCGGAGGGTCGCTGCTCGGCCGCCTCGTGGGAGTCGACGCGATCCTCGAACTTGCCCAGCTGCCAGGTCCCCATGAACACACAGAACGGGATCGCCAGCAGGACGAAGACGTTGATCCCCCACCAGCGGGGCGTTCTCAGGAACCGGTACACGCCCCCCACGGTACGCAAGCGGCCTCGGCCCCCCGTCGGCCGGGTCCCCGGGGCCGCCGCGGCCCGCCACCGGTTCCCCCGCCGCCTCAGCCCGCCACCGGACCACCCCCCAGGTGCTTCGCGGCGAACGCCAGGTCCAGGCCGACCTGCTTGATCCGCTCCTCCACCACCAGCGAGCCGTGGCCCGCGTCGTACCGGTACACCTCGTGGACCGCGCCCCGGGCCTTGAGCCGGTCGACGTAGTTGTCGATCTGGCGGATCGGGCAGCGCGGGTCGTTGACGCCCGCCGAGATGTGCACCGGGGCCCGCACCGCGTCCACGTACGTCAGCGGCGACGAGGCCGCGTACCGCTCGGGCACCTCCTCGGGGGAGCCGCCGAGCAGCGTCCGGTCCAGTGCCTTGAGGGCCTCCATCTCGTCCTCGTACGCCGCGACGTAGTCCGCGACGGGGACCGCGGCGAGCCCGACCGCCCAGGCGTCCGGCTGCGTACCGATGCCGAGGAGGGTCAGATAGCCGCCCCAGGAGCCGCCGGACAGCACGAGCCGGGCCGGGTCGGCGAGGCCGCTCGCCACCGCCCAGGCGCGGACCGCGTCGATGTCCTCCAGCTCGATCAGACCGACCCGGTGCTTGAGCGCGTCCGTCCACTCCCGTCCGTATCCCGTGGAGCCCCGGTAGTTGACCCGCACCACCGCGTACCCGTGGTCGACCCAGGCCGCCGGGCCGGACGCGAAGGCGTCGCTGTCGTGCCAGGTGGGGCCGCCGTGCACCTCGAAGACCGTGGGGAAGGGACCCTCGCCCGCCGGGCGCTGCACGAGCGCGTGGACCCTGCCGCCCGGGCCCTCCACCCACACGTCCTCCACCGGCACCGACGGCGGGGCCTTGGGGCCGGGCGGGTCGAGGACGACACCGCCGGCCGTGGACCGCACCACCGGCGGCTCGGCGGCCGAGGACCACAGGTACTCGACGCTGCCGTCGGGCCGGGCGGTCGCGCTCGACACCGAACCGGCCGGGGTCTCCACCCGGACCAGGGCGCCGGTGGCGATCTCGTACCGCCACAGCTCGCTGCGGGCCTCGAAGCTGTGCACGATCAGCAGGCCCGAGCCGTCCGGATACCACTCGGCCGACACGTCGCCCGGCAGGTCGAGCCGGAGATCGGTCTCCGTGCCCGCCGCCACGTCCCAGATCATCGGCTCCCAGCGGCCGCGCCGCTGGTGCCCGACGAGCAGCCGGCTGTCGCCGTCCACGGGCGCGAAGCCGAGGACCGCGAGCCCCAGCTCCTCCGTGCCGCCCTTGGTGTCGTCGAGCTCGGCGAGCACGCCCGCGTCCGAGGAGCGCAGCACCCGCAGCGCCGAGTGCATCGCGTCCCCGTGCTCGGTGTGCTCGACGGCGATCAGGGATCCGTCGTACGACAGGTCGCCGACCCCGGCCGACTCCCGGTGCCGGTAGATCTCGACCGGGGCGCCGGCCCCGGGGCGTACGAGATGGACCGTCGAGCCGTCCTCGTCCGTGGAGCGGCCCACCAGGAGCGTGCCGTCCCGGCCGATGGCGAGCCCCGCCGGATAGGAGGGGTCGAGGCCGGGCACGGCCGGCTCGTCCGCGCCGCCGGCGAACGGCTGGCGCATCCACACCCCGAACTCGTCCCCGTCGGTGTCCGCGAACCACCAGATCCAGGCGCCGTCCGGCGACAGGGTGCCGTCCGTCGTGCCGTTGGGCCGGTCCGTGACCTGGCGCTGGTCCCCGCTCGCCCGGTCCCAGGCGTACAGCTCGTACGTCCCCGTCGCGTTCGACACGAAGAGCGAGCGGTCCGGGGCCTCCTCCGCCCACTCGGGCAGGGATACGCGAGGCGCGCGGAACCGCCGCTGCCACGCGGGGGCCTGGTCGGTGAGCTCGCCGTCGGGCTCGGAGTTCTTGCTCTCAGTCATGGCACCCATGATGCTCCGCGCGGCGGACAATCGGGTCGCGTCACCCTCAACCTGTGGATAACCTCGCCGACATGTACTCGCCGACGCCCGAAGACTGGCACGAGGTCAATCGCGCACGCTGGGACGAGCGCGTCCCGATCCACGCCGCGAGCGACTTCTACGCCCTCGACGCCTTCCGCGCGGGCAAGGACGCCCTGCGGGACTTCGAGGTCGCGGAGGTCGGCGACGTCACCGGACGTTCCCTGCTGCACCTGCAGTGCCACATCGGCCTCGACACCCTCTCCTGGGCCCGTCACGGCGCCTCGCACGTCGTCGGCCTGGACTTCTCCGAGCCGGCCGTCGAGACCGCCCGTTCGCTCGCCGCGGACCTGGGCCTCACCCAGGACCGGGCGGCCTTCGTCGCGGCCGATGTGTACGACGCCGCGGAGGCCGTCCCGGACAGCGCGTACGACATCGTCTACACGGGCTGCGGCGCACTGAACTGGCTGCCGGACATCGAGCGCTGGGCGGAGACGGCCGCCTCGCTGGTCGCCCCCGGCGGCTTCCTCTACGTGGCCGAGTTCCATCCGCTCACCGACTCGCTCGACGACGAGACCGGCAGCCGGATCGTGAACGACTACTTCGTCCGCGACCCCTGGGTGGACACCAGCCCGGGCACGTACGCGGAGCTGGACGCCGCGACCGTCCACAACCGCAGCGTGGAATGGGTGCACCCGGTCGGCGAGGTCGTCACCGCGCTCGCCAGGGCCGGCCTGCGGATCGAGTTCCTCCACGAGCACGACGCCTCGCTGTACCCGCGCTACGGCGCGCTCCAGAGGCACGACGACGGCTACTACCGCTTCCCGGCGGACCGGCCCCGCATCCCGATGATGTACTCGATCAAGGCGACCCGATGATGTACTCGATCAAGGCGACCCGATGACGTCCACGGTCACGGCGACCCGCTGACGTCCGCGGTCACGGCGACCCGCTGACGTCCGCGGCCATCGCACCCCGCTGACGTCCGCGATCCGGGCGACCCGCCCGGCCGCCGGATGCGCGCCCGGCGGCTCACGGAAGCCGGATGACCGCGCGCCCGCCCGTGAGGTCCACCGTCGAGTGGTGCGGCGGGGCGCCGTCCTCCTCGTCGTCACGCAGCACCAGAGCGCTCTGACGCTCCTTGAGCTCGTTCTGCTTGCCCTGCGAGAACGTGGCGTGCAGCTGCTCGAAGCCGGTCGAGGAGATCTGGCCGCGGCGCTTCCCGCGCCCGGTCATGCGCAGGATCTGGTCGGCGAACGCGATCACGGTCAGCAGGATGACCAGACCGGGCAGCGTCACGAACACGGCGAACTCCATGCCGACCATCAGACCACGCACGGACGGGCGTGTCAGGGGGTCCTGGGGCGGATGTGGTGCATCCGCCGCCCGTCGGGGCCGAGGACCTGCGCCCCGATCTTGTGGGTGCGCAGCGCGAGCGCGGTGCCCGCTATCCGCAGCGCCGGGGCGGCCCGTACGAACGCGGACATGACCTCGTGCAGCTCGTCGACCGTGCGCAGCCACATCGCGACGGCCAGGTTGTGCGGGCCGGTGACCGAGGTGACGAGCCGCGTCTGGGGCAGCCGGGCGAGCGCCGCCACCGTCGCCGGCACCTCCAGGGGCGGTACGTCGGTGGTGACCATCGCCCACATCGGACGGCCGGAGAACCTCGGGGCCGGCAGGCAGTGGTGATGGAGGGCGCCGCCCGCCGACAGGACGTCCAGCCTCCGGCGTACCGTCGACTCGCTCGTCCCGCACTGGCGGGCCAGTTCGGCGGCGCTGCGGCGGGCGTCCCCCGCCAGTTCCGCGATCAGCCGGTGGTCGAGTTCCGTGAGGTTCGGGAAGGGACGCGCGTGCGTGCGCGGCCGCCGGTCCCCGCCGGTGAGGTCCGTGAGGAGCTGGACCTGCCCCGGGGTGAGCTGCTCGATCCGGGACCGGTACGGGCGGTTGTGCATCCGGGTGACGACCTGGGTGCGGCACCGGAGCACCCCGGGCAGCCGCCGCACCCGTCCGGCGAGATAGCCGTCGAGGGCGTACAGGTCGGGGCTGATCACCAGCAGGACGAGGTCGGCGTCACCGGTCACCTGGTGGACGCCGAGGGTCTGCTGATCACCCGAGACCTCGGTCGCGACGGCCTCGGAGGTGCCCGCCGCGCACTCCAGCTCGACCCACGCGTAGAGCATCTCGTCCGAGCCGTGGCGGGCGGCAAGCAGCGAACTCCAGGCGTACCCCCCGGCCGTGAGGTGCTCCCAGCGCCGGGCGAGGGTGTCGGGACTCGCCCCCAGTACGGCCGAGAGCTGGGTCCAGCTGGCGCGCGGGGCCATCTGCAGTGCGTGGATCAGCGAAAGATCCGCCTCTCCCAGGACGGATTCCCCGGTCGTCATTTCCCTCCCTGGTCGATCCCCGGCAAACCGTGGGTGTGGGTTCCGGGGCGCCCCAGGATGGTGAACCGAGGCATTTGCATTCAAGCCGCAACGGCGGTCGTTCGCCATGGACTCAGGAACAAGTCATACACGGGGAGAGGACGGGGGCGATGCGCATGGGGTTCGAGGATCCGCCCGAGACCCCGGAGCGGACGCTCCGGGGCGGTCCGGTGGGCGGAGAACCGCCGTCGTGGGGCGGTCCCGTACGCGAGGAGCTGCCGTCGTGGGGCGGTCCCGTACGCGAGGAGCTGTCGCCGTGGGGCGGTCCCGTACGCGAGGAGCTGTCGCCGTGGGGCGGTCCCGTGCCCGAGGAGCTGTCGCCGTGGGGCGGTCCCGTGCCTGAGGAGCGGCTGCTGTGGGGCGAGCCGGTGAGCGCCGACCAGCTCGCCGCCGCCGAGCGCGGATACGCCCGCTGCGGGCCCGCCGAACGGCTCCTGTGGGAGCGGCTGTCCGTCTTCGAGGGGGCCTTCGGCCGGGACGCCGTCCACGAGGTGTGCGCGTCGTGGACGCTGCCCCCGGGGACGGTCCTCGCCGTCCTCGACCGGCTCGTGCCCCTCGCCCTCCTCCCCGTCGACGACCTCTTCGCCGGCGAGGACGACGTCCCCCGCTACTGGATGCCGCACCCGATGCGGGCCGTGGGCGCCCGGCGGCTCACCGAACGCGGCGACCGCCCGGACCTCGTCCTGCGGCACCGGCGGTGGTGCGTGAAGCTCGCCCGGCGGGCCGCCGACTGGTGGCAGAGCGGCCGCCAGCTCGACGCCCGCGACCTCGCCCTGCGCGAACTCCCCGACCTGGCCGCCGCCATGGACCCGACGACCGCGCCGCACGCGCGCGAGGACGAGGCGGACACCGCCGTCGAGATCGCGGTCTCCCTGTGGTTCCTGTGGGTGGTCTGCGGGCGGGTCGCCGAGGGACGGACCCGGCTGCGGCACGCCCTCGCCCTGCTCGGCGGGGAGCCGACGGCCCGCGCCCTGTGGCTCGCCGCGTTCCTGGAACTGGAGTCGGGCCGCCCGGAGGAGGCCGATCCGCTCCTCGTCCGGGCCTGGGCGGCGGCCGTACGGGACGGGGACGACGGAGCCCTGGGGCTCCTCGCCCATCTGCGGGGCTCGACCGCGCTCTATCAGGGGCGCACGCGCGCGGCGGCGGAGGAGTTCCGGGAGGCCCTCGCGCTGATGGGGGAGTACCCGGAGTTCGGCCCGACCCGGCACGCGTGCTGGGCGGGCATCGCGCTCGCCCTGTGCCGTACGGACCCGGAGGCCGCGCAGGAGGCCCTCGACCAGGCCGACCTGGACCGTGAGAGCCGGTGGTCGTGGCGCGGCCGCGACATGGACGCCGAGGCCTGGTCGTACGTCGCCCGCGCCGAGCTCGCGGCGTGGGACGGGGATCTGGAGCGGGCCGCCGAACACGCCCGGTGGGCACTCCGGGAGCATCTGCGCCTGGGGTCGGCGGCGGGCGCGGCCGGCGCGGCGGAACTCCTCGCCCAGATCCGGGTGTCGGCGGGCCGCCGGGACGCGGCGGCCCATCTCCTGGGCGCGGTCGACCTGTTCCGGAGCTCGGTCTTCGACACCTCGTACCGGCCGGCGGAGTTCTGCGTGGTGACCCGGGCCCGGAGCGAGCGGGCACTCCGGCTGCTGCTCGGCGGCCGGGAACTCCGGTACGCCTACGAAGAGGGGGCGCGGCGCGGCCTGTTCGCCCTGGCGGGGGAGACCTGACGTCTGCCTACGATGCCGTCATGTCGTACGCCTTCGCCGTCGCCGCGGTCTTCCTTCTGTTCTTCGCGCTCGGTGTACGACGGGACCGGCGCCGTTTCGGCAACGCCGTGCACCTCGGCCTCGCCGTCACCTTCTTCGGGATCGGGCTGCTCGCCGGGGTCGAGGACGCTCCGCCCGGCGTCGCCGAGACGGTGATGATCGGCGGGCTGCTGGTGCTCGGCCTCGGCCCGGTCGTCCTCGCGGGGCTGCTCACCGCGAACGGCGTGAAGATGGTCCGCAAGGAGGGCAGGCGCCCGTCCAACCTGCTCTCGCTCCTCGCCGGGCTCGGCATGTTCGGTGTGATGGTCCTGGCGGTGACGGCCGCGGCCACCGACTCGTGGGCCCTGCAGACACTCGTCGTCACCCTTCTCCTCGTCCTCGGCTACGTCTCCTTCCTCTTCGTCTGCTTCGTCGGCTACGCGTTCCTGTACGGCCGGATGAGGATCCGCCGCGACGCCGACTACGTCGTGGTGCTCGGCTCCGGCCTGATCGGCGGCCGCCGGGTGCCGCCGCTCCTCGCGAGCCGCCTGGAGCGGGGGCGCGAGGTGCACGAGAGGCTGGCCGCGTACGAGCGGCGCGACGGCGCCCCCGTCCTCATCGTCTCGGGCGGCCAGGGCCCCGACGAGGAGGTGCCCGAGTCCCACGCGATGGCCGACTACCTCGTCGAGCGCGGCTTCCCGCCGGGCGCGCTGGTGCGCGAGGACCGCTCGCGCACCACCGAGGAGAACATGATCTTCAGCAGGGTGCTGATGGAGCGCGACAGGCCGGGCTCCTCGTGCGTGATCGTCACCAACAACTTCCACGCCTTCCGGGCCGCCATCCTGGCCCGCAGGGCGGGCGTGAACGGCCAGGTGGTGGGCTCGCCGACCGCCGCCTACTTCTGGCCGTCGGCGACCATGCGCGAGTTCGCCGCGGTCTTCCTCCAGTACAAGGTGGTCAACCTCGGGATCCTGGGGACCCTGATCCTGCTCGGGGCACTCGTCTGGGCGAGCCGCTGAGGCCGGCGCTCGGTCATCGGGGTGCTCCGTTCCGCGGGGGCGCTGATCGGCGTACCGGTCCATCTGACCACCGGCCGGGTGGGGCCGCACTCCGGCCGTGATCCGCGCCGGGCGCCGCGGGAGCGGCGGGATCGGGGGTCCGTACCTACTCTTGAGGTACGGAGGTCACCCATGAGCCGACGGCACCATTTCCACATCGACCACCTCGGGCACTCGGTCTCCGCGACCGTCCAGACCGGGCACAGGTCCGTCGTCGAGATCCTCGTCGACGGCAAGGAGACCGGCCATGCCGCGATCAAGGGCGACCAGCCGGTCCCGGTCCCGGTCGAGCTGCCGACCGACCCGCCGACGACGGTGACCGTACTGGCCTCCACGGGGCCGGACGAACCGCGCTGCCTGCTGCTCGCGACGGCGGACGGGGAGCCACAGGTGATGCCACCGAGGCCGTACTGAGGGGCCCTGGTGCGACCGAGGCCGTACTGAGGTGCCCCGGGTGCCACCGAGGCCGTACTGAGGCGCCCCGGTGCCACCGAGGCCGTACTGAGGCGCCCCGGTGCCACCGAGGCCGTACGGGAGCCGGGGGTCAGGAGAGCCAGGCCATCCCGATGATCAGGAAGACCACGAAGGCGATGGCGCCGGCGACGGCGGCCGTCTTGCGGGGACGGCGCCGGGAGAGCTCCGCCAGCCCGCCGGTGGTGCTGCCGGGCCGCTCGCGCCGCCGGGAGGCGGGCGCCCCCGCGGACCGGGGTCTGTGCGCCTGCGCGGGCGCGGGTCTGCGGGCCTGCCCGGGCATCGGCGCCGGTACGGGCAGGGGCCCGGATCCGGCCATCGGGGCGGCCCCGGGTATCGGTGCGGCTCCCGGTACGCGTCCTGTCCCCGGCATCGGCGCCGAGCGGGTGGCGGCGCCCGCCGGGAGCCCGGTGGTGTGGTGCGGGGCGTGCCGCGCCGGGGCGGGCGCGGCATAGGCGCGCCAGGCGCCGGAGGAGAACCAGTCCGCGATGGCCTGCGCCGGCGGCCGCTGCTCCGGCTGCTTGGCCAGCAGGCTCAGCAGATACGTCTCGAACTCGGGCGGCAGCGCCACTCCGAGCCGGCCGGGCGGCACCGGAGCGGTGTCGATGTGCTGGTACAGCAGGGCCGTGGCGGTGTCCGCGCGGAACGGCGGTCGGCCGGTGAGGAGTTGGTAGAGCACGCAGCCGAGCGAGTAGACGTCGGAGGCGGGCGACGCGGGCTGCCCGAGGGCCCGCTCGGGGGCGAGGTAGAGCCCCGTGCCGACGATCTGGCCCGTCGTGGTGAGCGCCGCCGAGGGGTCGTCGACGAAGCGGGCGATGCCGAAGTCGGCGAGCTTCACCGTCCCGTCGGCGTCGACCAGGAGGTTCCCCGGCTTGATGTCCCGGTGCACGACGCCCTGCCGGTGCGCGGCGGCGAGCCCGGCGGCGGCGTGCGCGGCGACCACGGCGACCCGCTCCGCGGGCAGCACCAGCGGATCGGACGGACTGCCGGCGAGGCTGTCGCCCTCCACCAACTCCATGACGAGGAACAGCTTTCCGTCCCAGGTGCCGAAGTCGAAGACGCCCACCACGTGCGGGTGGCTCAGCCGGGCGGCGGTCTGCGCCTCCAGCCGGAACCGGTCGGCGGCGGAGGGGTCGGTCCCGTGCGCCAGCATCAGCTTCACGGCGACGTCCCGGCCGAGCACCTCGTCGGTGGCCTGCCACACCTCGCCCATGCCGCCCCGGCCGATACACACATGAAGCCGATATCGGTCCGCGACCAGCACCTGGAGACCACCCCTTCGACGATCGATCAACTTGACGGAAGGGAACCAGCGTAGAGCCGCCGGGCGACGCCGTTCGCCGCGCTCCCCCCGGTGCGTCCGCCGACCCGAGTGAAGAAGCCCACGTCCGGTGCCCCCGCCCCGGTGGTACGGGCGGGGCGATGGACGACAACCGAGGCTCGGGTGAACGGAAGGTGGCGTCGGCCGGTTAGCATCGCGGACCGGAGTGAGTCCGGAAATGAGTGCCGGCGGACGCCGGTGACCGTGGAACGGAGAGAGTCGTGGCGCGACCTCGTGTGGGTGTGGCCGTACTGACGATGGGCACCCGCCCCGACGAGCTGCGGGCGCTGCTCGACGCGGTGGCGGCGCAGGACGAGGCCGCCACCCGGATCGTGGTCGTCGGCAACGGCACCGGGACCCTCCCGGAGCTCCCCGAGGGCGTGACGGGGGTCGAACTGCCCGAGAACCGGGGCGTGTCCGGGGGCCGGAACGTCGCGATCGAGACCCTGCGCGCCTTCGGCGACGTCGACGTGCTGGTGGACCTCGACGACGACGGCCTGCTCGTCGACACGGACGTCTTCCGCCGGCTGGCCGACCTGTACGAGGGGGACGACGCCCTGGGCGTCGTGTCCTTCCGCATCGCCGACGAGACGGGCGAGACGCAGCGCCGCCACGTCCCGCGCCTCGGGGCGAAGGACCCGATGCGCGGCGGGGAGGTCACGACCTTCCTGGGCGGCGGCCACGGCCTGTCGATGGCGATGCTCGACGAGATCGGCGGCTGGCCGGAGGACTTCTTCTTCACCCACGAGGAGACCGACATGGCCTGGCGCGCCCTCGACGCGGGCTGGAAGGTCGTCTACGAGCCGAAACTCCTCCTCCAGCACCCGAAGACCAGCCCGGCCCGGCACGCCGTCTACTACCGGATGACGGCCCGCAACCGCGTCTGGCTCGCCAAGCGCAATCTGCCGGCCCTGCTCGTCCCCGTCTACCTGGGCGTCTGGACCCTCCTCACGCTGGCCCGCACCCGCTCCCTGCCGGGCCTCGCGTCCTGGTTCGCCGGCTTCGCGGAGGGCGTCCGCCGCTCCTGCGGCCCCCGCCACCCCATGCGCTGGTCCACGGTCCGCCACATGACCCGCCTGGGCCGCCCGCCGGTCATCTGACACGAAGGCCGCCGCCCGCCCCACGGGCGGCGGCCCACCGGCGCACACCCCGGAGGATCTGGAAACCGCGGCAACGACAGAACCCCGGAAACCACTCAGGGGCCCGATCCGATGTCTCGGATCAGGCCCCTGAACTGGTCTTACGGCTGTCGGGGTGGCGGGATTTGAACCCACGACCTCTTCGTCCCGAACGAAGCGCGCTGCCAAGCTGCGCTACACCCCGATGTCGCTGCTCTGTTGTTCACGTCGCGGCGACATCGATTACTTTAGCCCACGCGCGCGCTGAGGCGAAATCCGGTTTCCCGGCGGTCGCGGCGCAGGTCGGATGCGGTCCGGGGCGCGGGCGTGGTTCGGCGTGGACATGCCCCACCGCCAGGGGTCAGGCGCGGGCGGTCAGCGTGAGGAGGGTGACCTCGGGCGGGCAGGCGAAGCGGACCGGGGTGTAGCGGCTGGTGCCGCAGCCCGCCGAGACGTGGAGGTAGGACGTACGGTCGCCGACCGTATGGGTGGACAGGCCCTTCACCCGGTCGGTGTCCAGGTCGCAGTTGGTGACGAGCGCCCCGTAGAAGGGGATGCACAGCTGACCGCCGTGGGTGTGTCCGGCGAGGAGCAGCTCGTACCCGTCGCCCGTGAAGGCGTCGAGCGCGCGCAGGTACGGGGCGTGGACCACGCCCACCGAGAAGTCGGCCGAGGCGTCGGGGCCGCCGGCGACCCGCTCGTACCGGTCGCGCTTGATGTGCGGGTCGTCGACGCCGGTGAACGCGAGGTCCGCCTGCGGGAGCTTGAGCCGGCCCCGGGTGTTGGTGAGGTCCACCCAGCCGGCCGCGTCGAACCCGTCCTTGATGTCCTCCCACGGGTTGTGGACGGCGCCGACGACCGGCTTGTTGCCGTTGAGGCCGTGCCGGCCCTGTGCCCTCTCCAGGAGGTAGCGGGCGGGGTTGCGGAGCCGGGGCCCGTAGTAGTCGTTGGAGCCGAAGACGTACACGCCCGGGAACTCCATCAGCGGACCGAGCGCGTCGAGGACCTCCGGCACCGCCTCCGGGTCGGAGAGGTTGTCGCCGGTGTTGACGACGAAGTCCGGGCGGAGCCCGGCGAGGGACTGGAGCCAGGCGCGCTTCTTGCGCTGGCCGCTCACCATGTGGATGTCGGAGACCTGGAGGACCCGCAGATCGGCCATGCCGGGCGGGAGCACCGGGACCGTCACGCGGCGGAGCCGGAACGAGCGGGCCTCGAAGCCCGCCGCGTAGACGATTCCCGCGGCCGCCGTGGCCGTGAGGCCTGCCGTGATCTTCAGGGGGATGCCGTACCGTGCGCGCATCCCCCCATCGTCGCAGACCCTCCGGGCGTAAATGCGCGGGCGGGTGGGGCGCCACACCTGCCACACTTGAGCCCATGACCACGCTGAAGGCGAAGCTCCAGGCCGACCTCAACGCCGCGATCCGGGAGCGCGACGAACTGCGCTCCTCGACCCTGCGGCTGACCATCACCGCGATCACCAAGGAGGAGGTCGCGGGCAAGACCAAGCGCGAACTCTCCGACGACGAGGTGCAGAAGGTGATCGCCAAGGAGGCGAAGAAGCGCCGCGAGGCCGCGGAGGCCTTCGCCCAGGGCGGTCGCCTCGAGTCGGCCGAGCGGGAGAAGGCGGAGGGGGTCCTCCTCGACGCGTACCTGCCGAAGCAGCTCGGCGACGAGGAGCTCGACGGGATCGTCGCGGCGGCCGTCGCGGAGGCGAAGGCGGCGGGCGCCGAGGGCCCGCCGGCCATGGGCGCCGTCATGAAGATCGTGAACCCGAAGGTGGCCGGCCAGGCCGACGGCGGCCGTGTCGCCGCCTCCGTGAAGAAGCTCCTCGCGGGCTGACCTCCGGGAGCCGACGAAGACGATACGTGTGAGGGCGCCCCCACCGAGGTGGGG
>NZ_JBHTSA010000099.1:0-30088 GCF_042795405.1 Streptomyces sp. NPDC056480
GCGCCCTGGTGGTCTTCCTGCTCTTCCTCGTCTGGAGCTTCGACGCCCCCCTCGGCCACTCCGGAACGGACTCCGCGCAGCCCTTGAGCGACCTCTTCACCACGGCGGTCTGACCAGGGATCACGAAGGAACGCGGAACGCGGAACGCGACACCGCAACGTCGTGAAGCCGGGCCCCTCAGCAGCTGCGGTCTGGTACGACGCGGCGACGGGTACCGGTCCGGTGGGTGCCGGGCGGGCATGGCCAACCAGCCCGCCCCGCTGGACGGGCCGCTTCCCAGGCACTCATTCTCTGCCTCGCACCTGCGGGCCCCCGAGTCGGTGGGCCCGGCCCGCACCTGGGAGCGCCGGCGTCTCCCCGCTCAGCGAAGGCCACGCTTCTCGCGTTCGGCTTCGATCAGCTCTTCCATGAGTGCCTCCGGGTCCACCCTGCTCTCGGAGGCATCCAGTGCGTCGTACTCCCGAGTGCTCAGCGGTAGCCCAAGCCCGGCGAGTTCGGCGGCCAGTTGTGCGAACGCGATGCGTTCGTCTGGCTCGTCCTGGTAGCTTGCCCGCTCGGCGGCGGCCCCCTCGGCCAGAGTGAGGCCGACCAGGCTCCGGAGGGTGAACTCGGTGTCCAGCTCTGTGAGCGGCCAGGCACGGTCCGCGGGTTCGTCAGGGTGCAGCCAGTAGCCGATCCATCCCGTTCCGCCCTTGGCCACGAGCTTGACATGCTTGGCCATCGCCACGGCTGCGGCATTGATGGCCTGCATCTCCGGGTCGGCGAGTTCCGTTTCGCTCAAGTAACTGGTGTCCAGGAGCGGGTGGACCTCTCCCGTCTCGAAGAAGTCGAGGTCGAGGAGGCGGGCGAGGTCAGTGCGGCCTTCCCATTGCGCCACCAGCAGAACGCGCAGATCGTCGGGTACCGGACGGCCGTCCAGCCGCTCGCGGGAGAACTCGGCGAGCCGTTCGTCGTACATACGCTCTTCCAGGGTCGAAGCAGGATTCTCACGTCAACGTAACAGCAGCGTCTGACATGAAGCCGCGCATGCCGGCGAGTGCCGACCGCCCCGAGATCCGGCCTCGGAACAGCCCCTGGCGAGCCTGTGCACGGTGAGCGGGGAGGAGCAGGCCCTCCGGAGTCCTCGACGTCTCACCGCACACCGTGGAGGAGCACGTCAGAGCAGCTCCTCCGCCAGCAGGTCCATCAGCAGCCCGTCGTGCCAGCTGCCGTCCGCGCCGCGCTCGTACTGCCGCATCACGCCCACCGGCCGGAAGCCGACTTTCGTGTAGCAGCGGATCGCGGGGGTGTTGTCGGCGGCCGGGTCGATCACCAGACGGTGGAAGCCCAGGTCGTGGACGAGATGGCGGGCGAGGGTGCGTACGGCGTCGGTGCCGAGACCGCGGCCGTGCACGGACGGGTCGAGGAACAGGTCGATGCCCGCGTGCCGGTAGTCGGGGTCCTCCTCCGCGTACCACTGGATGATGCCGACGATCCGGTCCTCGCTGCGGACCGTCAGGCAGTGGGTGTCTGGGTCGGCGAGGTCCTGCGTGATCTCGGACGCCAGGTCGGGCCCGCCGCGCCAGCGTTCGTGCACCTCCGGCGTGGCCCGGATGGCGGCCAGTGCGGGTACGTCGTCGGGCCCGGCCGGGGTCAGTTCCAGGGCCTCGCCCCGCAGTACGACGGTCATGACCCAAGAGCGTAGGCCACCCCGTCTGCCTCGGGCCGCCCCATTTCCCGCACGGAGCGCCCGGTCGTCGCGTACGCCGGGCCAGCTGGTCCCTGTGAGGGCAGGCTGGTCGGCCAACTCCTCCCCGCCCCTGGCAGCAGAAGCTCGGCTACAGCGGATCCGCGGCCGACGGCGTACCCGGCGAGAAGATGTTGGACGGCCTTGAGGTCCCCCAAGCCGCTTCAATCGTTGAACCTCTTATGCGCCTGTTCCTTTTGACGCTCACCGTGGCCCTCGTCCTCGGAGGACTCGTCCTCCTGGCATTCGCCAGCACTACGGCGGCAGCGATCTGTGGGGTCTACATCGCAGTCGTGACCCCGATCGCCGTGCTTGTCGGCCGGGCCATCAAACGCTCTGACCCTCCCTCCTCAGACTGAAGGAGTTGCCGCGCGTACGCCGCCGCTCTTCCCGGGGCCGCGAACTCGCTTCTGTGGTGAGAGGCGAAGGGCGAGGCGAAGAGCCAGGAGGAGAAAGGGGGTACTGCTGCCTGCGGTCGCCCGGCTGGAGACTGAGTACGTTGACGAGCTCGCCGTGGTCGGCGCCCGTTACCGCGTGGTGCGGGCGGAGGAGTACACGACCCTCGACGCGCTCCGTTGCCTGCCCCCGCCAGGTTCCCGGATCCTGCACTGCACGACTTCACCGGGGCCTACGAGTGACCGGCCCGAACAACACCACGAGTGTGGGCCGGTCTTCCACGGAGTGGCGCCCTTGGCGCCCCAGGTTCGGCCGGTGACCTGGTCCGAGCGGATGCCGACCTGGTCGGCGAAGAGGACTTCGGCGTTCTCCGCCTTTGCTCGGGCCCGGATCGCCGGCCAGGTCTCCTCGTGCCAGAGGCGGACCGCTTCCGTGTCCTGCTCGGCGGCCCGTTTGTCCGGACGTTGGAAGGTAAGCCCACAGCGTTTGAGGTACTTGCCCACGCCGGGCTCGGTGAAGCGGCCCCGGTACAGTTTGAAGATCAGCTCGGCTATCTGCCTCCGCGTCCACAACTGACCCGAAAGCCCCAGGTCGGAGGGGATGTGGTCGAGGACGGCCTGCCGGACGGCGGCCTGCTCGGCCTCGGACAGGACCTGATGCTCGCCCACGCGACGGCCTCGCGGGCGCGACAGCAGTGCATCCCGGCCTCCGACCTGCCACTTCGCCCACCAGTTGTCCACGGCCTTGACCGACACCTTGAACAGGGCGGCGACCTCTACCCGGTCCCGGCCCTCCACCAGCGCGGACACCGCCAGCAACCGCACGGCCTCCTGCGCGTCCGGCGACCAGGCCCGAGCGTCCCCCACCAGATCACTCACACACCGTCAACGACCCTGAACTCAAAGCGTTTCGGATCAATAGTGCCGAGTCAAGCAATGTTGGCCCTGTCCGCGATGGCTCGTAGCTGTGCGTTCGCGTGCCGGTTTCGCCAGATGATGTAGCGGCGGATCATGCTGCCTTGTTCCTTGTGGGTGGCGTGGTCCGTGCCGTCGAGGGTGAAGCAGCGCAGGGCGGTGAACTGGGCTTCGATCCTGTTCAGCCAGGAGGAGTTCGTCGGGGTGCAGGCGAGTTCGACGTTGTTCGCCGCGGCCCAGGTGCCGACTCGCTGACGCCTCTTCGTTGTCAGGTGCGGAGAGAAAACGTCGGACGCGATCGCGATCCGGACATGGATCGGGTAGAGGAAGCGGAGATACCTGCAGAATTCCAGGAACTGGGTTCGCCGCTTGACCGGTTTCACATGTCCGTAGAGTTTGTTCTCGTTCAGATCGAGTGCGGCGAAGAGGTGTCGTACTCCGCCGTACCGACTATAGGTGGCCCGGTGTCGCCGTCGTGGTCCTTGCCCTTGCCGCCGCCTTCGGCCCATTGCCTGCCCGGATGCGGCATCAGGTTGAGTGGTCCGAACTCATCTATGCAAGAAGACGGCCTCCGGTTCGCCGTCCTCGGGTATGACCTCACTGACCGTTTTCAGCGTGGCCACTGATCGGGTGACGCCGATGAGGTTGAGGTGAGGGCCGCAACGCGCAAGGCCCCCGTGCCGTTGGGGGGAGGTGTTCGAAGTCTCAACCCACCGGCACAGGAGCCTTGTTGGTTCCCTATCCTGCCGCACTCGACCTCCCGCATGCCCTCGTCGAGTGGGTCACGATGCTCATCGTCACCCGTGAGGGTGACCGACGGTGCAAACTCCCGCCGCACCGGCGGGCGCTCGTCGCTCTGGTGTACCTGCGCCGCCACGACACCCTCACCCGGATCGCGTCCGGCTTCGGGATATCCGTCGGCACCGCCCACTCGTACGTCACCGCCGTGACCGGCCTGCTCGCCGAACGGGCCCCGGGCCTGCGCAAGACTCTGGGCGAGCATGATCCGGAGTTCGTTCTCTTGGACGGGGCCCTCGCCGAGTGCGACCGGGTCGGCGATGGCCGGGCCGACTGCTCGGCCAAACACCGCCGACACGGCGTGAACGTCCAGGTCGTCACCGACCCCGCCGGCGAGGTTCTGCGGATCTCGCCGGCGCTGCCGGGCCGCACCCACGACCTGACCGCGGCCCGCACCCACCGCATCATCCGGATCTGCGAGCGTCAGGGCGTCCCGATCCTCGCCGACCGCGCCTACCAGGGCGCCGGCCCCTGGGTCACCACCGGACTCAAACGCCCACCGGGCGGTGAACTCACCCTCACCCAACGCACCGTCAACCGTGCCCTGGCCGCGGCGAGGGCACCGGTCGAACGCGGCATGGCACGGCTGAAGTCCTGGCAGATCTTCCGCAGATCCCGCATCAGCCCCAACCGCATGAGCGTCATCACCAAAGCCGTCCTCACCCTGGAGAGGCAACGCTGAAAACGCTCAGTTCTTCTATTTCCTCGTGGTGGGAGAGCTCGCGGCCTTGGTCCCGGGTGAGCGTGCGCCGGAGTGAAGCGGGCCGGCCGACGGTTTGCTCGACGAGGGCATCGCGGACCTGTGGCGCCTTCCAACCTCCGGGCAGGTGGATGAGATGCGTGTAGCGGGTGGCACGGTCGACCAGCGTGCCGATGGCGGAACATGGGACCGCGGCAAGGAAATGTCGGCCCACGCACAGTTCCGGGTCGAGACCGGCATCCCTGTGTTCTTCGCCGATCCTCACAGCCCATGGCAGCGAGGCACGAACGAACGAGAACACGAACGAACTCCTGCGCCAGTATTTTCCGAAGGGCACCGACCTCTCGCGTTGGTCCGCCGAAGACATTGAGGCCGTCGCCCACACACTGAACAGCAGGCCGCGCAAGACACTCGGTTGGAAGACCCCGGCCGAGGCACTCAACGAGCAGCTTCTGCTGCTCCAGTCAGTCGGTGTTGCAACGAGCGGTTGAGTCCAAGCAATACACGAGTTTCCGGCTCGCCGAGCACCTGGGCGTGGCCGGCATCGCCGCCTCGGTCGGCGACGCCTACGACAACGCCCTGACGCACTCCACGATCAGCCACAGCCACCAACTGAGATCTCTACCGAACCCGGAACGGTTCAGTCGGCACCTGCCCGGGCCGAGGTGACGCGCCGGTTCTGTCGGCGCGGACACTGGCGGGGAAGGCGAGGGCGGGCATCGTGAGGAGGTGCCAGGACCAGCTCACTTCCTGCTTCAGGTAGTTCGGTAGCGCGAAGGCTGTGGCAGCGGAGAAGGGGAGTGTGAAGTCGATTTCAAGGTGGGCGTCGGCGACACGAGACGCCGGCCAAGTAGCGCGACGGGCAGTCGTAGAAAGGGATCTTTCCAGGCGATCACGTCATGCGAATTCTGAGCATGTGTCGATTACGATCAGAAAAATCGCGACGCCCGTGTATCATTCTGTGATTGTCGATAAATAGCACCTCATCCCTGTCGAGCGGCACGACTCGCGAGAACCTCTCGCTGGATAGAATTTTCATGAATAGACAAAGCGCCTGAACTCTAGGATCGGAATCCGGTAATTCTTTATCGATAATCCCTCTAGCGATTCGCGATTCATGAAACCTTACGATCGCTCGAGAACTGCCCGGTTCGGTCAGGATTCTCACTGGCATCGACTTACTTTCCATCCAGAGAGGAAGGTTGCAATTTGAGAGAATGTCGATGCATCTCTCCCCGCCCGAAAGTTTGCGCAATTCACCCACAACCTCCCTGCTGTCAATCAGGACACTCTCCCCTCCAGTCTCTGCAGGATTTACACACCAAAGGCCAAAATAGCGCTCCGGCTTCAGGGAGAAGCTGGAGTCAGTGTGAAGCGGGGCCGCCCCGTCTACCGTTGACGGGTCGTGTCGATTTCCACTCCTGCGCGGCCTGACATCAACCGCAATGGCGCTACTCGGGATCAGGGCCCCGGCGGCCTCACGGAACACCCCGGCCGGATTCGGAGTTCCGATTTGATGAGTGAGAAGTATCGCCAGGTCTCGAATGAAACCAAGGGGCAGCACATTGAGTTTCTCAACCTTCAATAGGGCGTACCCATCCGCTTCTAGCGCACCCCGAACCTCCATCCACCCTCTCGAGAATCCTGGAATATTCTTCATGGCTGCATTAAATTTCTCATGCACCGCGGGATGAGATGGAGGGAGATCCTCTCCCGAAATGACATCTTTTGCAATTTCTGAAAAATCTTCCACATTGAATATTGTAGTCATTCTCATTCCACTGAGGCGGGGGGATGGTACTCAACAACAGCCCCGCATCGGTGGATTCCTGACGTCTTCGAAAACATCAGACCACCGTTCAAGACCGTCCAGGCGCTCAAGAGAATCTGCGGCCAGCCAGCCCCATGACTAGGCCCTCATGGCTCTATACGGAACCGACGAAGCCCTCGTCATCGATGTGCTGAGTGAGATCATCACACCAACGACGAGGGCCCGGCGTTTCACTCAAGTTCTAAATCTCGCTCAGTCTTAGTCATGGCTATGGGGGGAGCAGGTCCAGCCGCCGTGACCACAGGTGTGATTGCAGCTGTTTTCGCAGGATACCTCGCACGTCAGAAGAGGTGGCAGGCAGCCACCTACCAAGCTGTCGGGCTTTTCTTCTTCGAACCTTTGCAGATTTTCAAGCATTTCTAATCACTTTCTAAGCGCGTTAGCGATATTTTCGGAAAATGGTCTTACGGAATTTGTGTCAGGGGCCGGAGGTGTATCCGCCACAGGTCCATTCGCAGGTCGCCCGCTCGTTGCAGGTTTTGTCGCAGAGGTCGGTCGCCCCGCTTGTAGGGCAGGGGCAGGTTTCATCCCCGCTCGGTGTGGTTCGTATTTCGCCGCAATCGTCATTCCTGAACAGAAGTCCGACACCGGCTTCTTCGCTAGGGAACATCTGAAGATTTTCGATGCTGATCATTCCGTCACTTCCTTCTGGTGTGGTGGATGGTTATTCACTCGCCATGGCGGGCTAGAGCTAGCGTCACGGCGAAGTCGTTGGGTTGCAGGCATCCAAGGGTGAGGTCCCCCGTGGCGGAGTCTGAAGAGAAAGGCCAGGACGCCTGCAGCACCGATCTGGTAGTCGAGTTCGGCACGCCGATCGGGGGTTGTACTGCGGAGCATGGCGTGGACAACGGTGGCGAGGTTGCCTGCTATGCGGCGGTAGCGATCGTGGCCGGTGTGGTCGGCCATGTCTAGGAGGAAATTCCCGGCGCCGGAAAGGCCGCAGCATGCGCCGGCGAGATGTCCCCAGGGCTTATCGGCGGCAGCGGTTGCGGCTTGGCTGGCGAGTTCGGCAAATCGCTGATCCCCGGTGACAGTGGCGAGGCGTATAAGGAACGAACCGATGCCACCTACGCCGCTGCACCAGTGACGGCCCTGGACAGGACGGCCGTCTCCTACAGTGTTCGGCCAGCAAACTCCGGTGCACTCATTGTGGAGTGCAGCACGGGTGAGGGTGTCGCCCGCGCCGAGGGCTGCCTCGAGGTAGCGGGTACCCGATCCCGGTCTGCTGTGCTCGGCGACCTCAGCCGCAGCAAGGAGGAAGGCTCCGACACCGGCGATGCCGTGGGCGAACCCGTAGACATCCTGGCCGGCCAGAGCAGAATCGGTATCTGTGGGTATAGGCCATGACCAGTCGTCACCCTTGTGGTGGGCTGCGGCGAGGACGGCGTCGGCGCAGACAAGGGCGCGGTCGAGCAGGTGCTGTTCACTAGTGGCCTGCCACAGGTGAATGTGAGCCATGCCAGCGCCGGAGAGACCGTGTGTGATGTCGGGGCTTGGCCAGGTGACAGGCAGTCTCGCGGCGAGTTCAAGGGCACGTTTTTGCAGGGTGTCATCGTCGAGGAGCCGTCCGGCGTCGTAGAGGGCCCATGCGGTGCCGGAACGGCCGAAGGCAAGTCCGGGCAGCAGTCGTGGGATCGTAAAGAGGCGCTGATTGATCCACATTGCCGCCGTTGCGACCGTATCGCGCAAGTCTTTGTCATCTTTCCTCAGTGTGGCGATGCGGGTGAGGGTGCTCAGAATTCCGGCGGCTCCGTTCCAGGCAGTCAGCGGGTCGCTTTCGTCCGCCTGTGCTTGCTTTGAAGGCTTCCACAGATTCGACTCACCGGGCGACATTCCGTCCCGCAGCTGACGAATAAGATCGTCGATCAGATTGTCCAGGTGCGTGTCATCCACGGCCTTGGCAACCCGGCCGCGGAGCGTGGCTGGGGGATTGTCAAGGAATTCTCGAGCCTGTCCGAGTGTCCAGCGTGCCTGCGGGTCCGGGTCGGTGAGCCCGAGAATGATGTCAACAAATCCGGTCAACGTCGGATGGGAGACCGCGATGTGGGCGAGCGTGCCCTCACGATTGCCATCCTGTGGCGACAGGAGATCTGGTGCCAGCGATGTGATCATTGTGAAGATGGTGACACCGAGACTGAAGCAGTCAGCCGCCGCGTCCGGAACTCCGAACTTGTCGCGTGTGTTGGCCGCCTCGGGAGCCATGTAGCCGGGCGTGCCTGCGGGGTAGCACTCGACCGCGTTTTCGCAGACGTACTTGACATCGATGACCCGGATGTCGCCGAGCGGGGACACCATGACGTTGTGAGGTTTGAGATCGCGGATGAGGTATCCGCTGTCGTGGAACGTCTGCATCACGGAAGCCAGGCGGCGGGCCATGTTGATTGCCTCGGCGGCGAACAGAGTGCCATCGTGTTGCCGCTCGGCTGCAAAGGCCTTCAGCGTCTTGCCAGGGATCTCCTCCTGTACCATAAACAGATCCCCCATTTCCTCGAACAGGTCGACAAAACCGGGTGTGACCTGGAGTGGCGCAAGATCCTGCATGATGCGGGCTTCCCGCCTGAGCTGGTCACGGACGTCGGTACCGTCCAGCCCCGCGCCGACATGCGCCCTCGCTTGCTTGACCACCACCGGAGTGTCCGTCCGTTCGTCGTCAGCGCGGTACACTCCGCCCTTGTTGGCATGCCGGATCGCCCCTCGGACCCGATATCTACCGCCCAGAAGAACCGACTGGGGAGTCTGTGCCACCTCGACCGACACATCGGGGAATGGCGGCTTCGCCCATGCCGGCGGAGAGAACCACGCGTTACGTTCGTCCTTCACCGCAGTGCCGTCCGGGCCCACCATGCGACGCTTGTAGGTTCCATCGTCGGTGAACACCGGCTCACCGCCACTGATCTCGCCATACCGGTAATGCACCAGACTCCCCGGCCGGAGCCGCTTGTCTGAATTGATCCCGGGTCCGGCGAGTCCCTCCGTGGCATGGTGCAGCTCCTCGGCCAGAGCGCGGAACTGTACGTCATCCTTGGGATAGACCGTGATGAACTTGCCGCTGCCGCCCCGGTCATGCCACTGGCCGACCAACTGGGAAACCTGCCGGATATCGGTGGCGAACTTGAAAGAGCAGCCTGCCCGCACCAGTATCTCAGCTGCCCTCGCCAGCACGAGCGGCGCCGATAGAGGCGTTGCCGAAACGTGCAGCTTCCAGCCGTGCGCCCGTGAACGGCTCACCGGCGGCGTGACGTAACACCACGAGTCGGTTGGCTTTACCGCCCACCGCTGACCACCACAGCGATCGAGCACCGCATGTAGCACATCAACAAGAATCACAGCATCGGCCAACGGGGCCGCAGATCTTCCCTCAGTATGAGACATTCGCACCCCTAGTCCGAATCAGCGGTAAACGGCGACGTTGCTTTCCAGGTAGGTTCCCTCTACAGTCGGAATGTAGACTGAGCCGAAGCCGACTCGTATGAGCAATCGCTGCCCATTAGAGTTTGCCGTGCTTGCGGTGCTTCATCGATTAGTACGGCTCGTCGGCGGCGATGCGGCCGGTGGGGATGAGGGTGCCGTCAACGATGACGAAGTCGCCCTCGACCAGCTCGGTCAGGGCCCTGTGCAGATCCGGCGCCCAGGCCGCGAGGACGTCCAGGGTCTCGTCGACGTAGCGCCAGGCCGTGGCTGTCGAGACACCGAAGCCGGCCGCCAGGGCGGGCAGCGTCTCGTTCTTGCGCAGGTGCACCAGCGCGAGCAGGGCCTGGCGGAAGCAGCCCGGCTTCCGCCACCGCGAACGGCGTTCACACCTTCGTGCATGGGTGAGCCAGGAAACGTGCCCAACCAGCTCATGCGGGACGTCGACCGTGGCACGATACGGGACCAAGCGAGGCTCCTCGGGCGATGCATGGTGCCGTAGAGAACACCACCGCAACGACAAGGAGCCTCGTCTCGTTGCACACCCCTGCCACTGAGCCGTTTCACCCTCCAGAGACAGGATGAAACGGCTCAGTGGCAGGGCACCTTGCCGCAGCAGATTGCCCACAATGGTCAACGCCTACGAAAATCTTGGAAGAGCCGCATTTTTGCATTCCCTTCCAATCCCAAATAGGCTTCAGGTGTCAGAGCTGATCCGCGAAGAACGCGTTGATGAGTCTTCCGATGGGTCGGCGGTCGGCGTCGTAGCGAGGGCTGTGTCCCTCTCCGGGTGCTTCGACGTAGCTCAGGCTGGTACAGCGTCCCACCTTGGTGAGGTGCTGATAGAGCTCACGGCTGTGAGATACGGGGACAATAGAGTCTTCGGTGCCATGAATCAGAAGAGTCTTAGCCCGTAGCCCTGTCGTCGCACTCAGGAGGTTTCGAGGGCCAAGGACATCATGGATTTCAGTGTGCCCTCCAAGGCGGTCGAGGAGGTGTCGGACTGGCGGCGTGGCGTCGTAGTAGAGGCGCTTGCCGCTAAGGAATGGAGCGATCGCGACGCAGTGTGACCAATGACCGGGTCGTGTGGAAGCGGCGAGGAGGGCGAGGAAGGCACCGTAACTTGATCCATAGATCATGATCTGGTTTCCCACGGAGAGGGAACGATTGCTCGTAATGTGGTCTGCTATGTGGTGGATATCCGCGAGATCAGGCCCTCCCCAAGAATGATTGATGGCTGCCTGATGGCTCTTCCCGTATCCGGTGCTTCCTCGCTGATTGACGGCGATGACAGCTACTCCCTCTGCCTCGGCCAGAGACAGGAGGGGCGGCTCGAACGCAGCTTTCCAGTGTGCCTCAGGTCCGCCATGGAGCGCCATGATCACTCTCCGCGCAGTGGCCCAGTGCTCCCCATAGACGAGAGCCTCTATGGGGCCATCGGGAGTCTCGAAGAGTGCTGATTTGACTGCACATGCCGCAGCTGGGCCGGTGGTCGACATGACCGTGCCGCGTCGCGGGTTCATCGAGGGGAGAGCGACAGTGACCAGGGTCTGGGGCCGGCTTGCGGTGGTGAATGGGAAACGGAGCATACCGCGGTGGAAAGCACCCGGGCCGGTGATCACACCAAGCGGCATATCAATCTGCTGTTGTGTGTCACTGCCGAGGTGATGGCAGATCAGTTGAGAACGTACTCCCCGTTCGAGGGCGAGGTAGAGCGTGGTTCCGTCGGAGTCGAATGCTAGCGGCCGCATCCTCGCCTCGAGTGAATTAAGGCCAAGAGGGGTCTGCATCGATCTTGCGGTAACTGTGGCCCGGTCGAGTTTCGAGAATGCGAACGCAGTTTCGTGGGGAAGTCCGACAGCAAAGAGCAGGTCTCCGGTTTCTGGCCTGGCGAGTAGGAGTTGAAGTCCGATGTGACCTGGGGCAAGGGGATGGAGGGAACCATCGAAGGTGTCGACTCGAACGGCCTCATAATTCCCTTTAAGATCCACCCTGTTGAAGGCGATGTATCGGCCGGAGGACTCCAGGGGAATCCCCCCCATCAGATGGCCCGGCAGGGTGGCTATCGGGCGAGGTGCTCCTGGATCCTCAAGTTGCCACAATGCCGAGGTACCGTTGCTGTGGCTGATTGCGAGGTTGGGTGTACCCGAAGCAAGCTCAAGAGAGGCGTCCAGTATTGTCCCAGGCCCTCGCACTGGTCCTTCATGGTCCCGCGGGATGTGAAGGAGCCTTCGCCCTCCCTCACCGGTAGGGGCGATTATTACCATCATTCCGTCGTCGTCTACTGCAGCGCGAGGGAGGCCCGCGCCCGACACGGCAAGAGGCCAACGCTTAGGAGGAGCGCTCTCGATACTCCAGCGCTCGACCACCCATCGTTCACCATCGAACGCGACGCCAGAGGCAAGGCTACCATCGGGTGAGAACTGAAATCCCCATGTAGTGTGTTGCCTCCAAAGAAATTCCTTGACCGGGACCTCTGGGGAATTTCTGGCAGGGAGTGAAGGGGGTCTTCTATCCTCCCCTTCCGGGTAGGTCGAGTTAATCATACTGTTCGCATCCGCTGATAACTCCCTTAGCTCCTTTAATATGGCCGACTGCGGCGGAACCGCCCCCGGCCCGACGGCCTGATCGATTACTGGGCCAACCTGGATGCGGCCTGAAACCGGCCCGGTTTGCGGACTTCCAGGATGCCGGAATCTGCGGCTCGAGGGTGCCCAGGCAACTCGGACACCCTCCCGGGACGGAGACGATCACGGCGCCCCGGCCGTGTCTGTCGGTTGGCCGGGGAGGGCTGGGCCCGTCGGCGAAATGGGCCTGGAGTCGACCATAGCCGTCTGCCGCCGGGGGCACAGGGTGTATAGCGACCATCGGCGTCAGCTCTTGAGTGGTCCCCGGCCCACCCAATGGCTGCCCAGCTGCGGGCGGTGGTGGGAATGACCATGAGGATCACTGCCTGTCCAGGAGCCTGAGGAGCGCTTCTTCCGTCCTGCCTCCAGCAGATGCTCGCTGGACATGGAAACCCTGAGCAGTCAATACCCAAAAAGGGAATCAAAAGCGGATGGGGCCCGTGCAAGGCGCCCGTTGCTGCCCAACGGCCGGCCGAGGCTGCCGCAAGGCCCGCGGTGCGGGGAGAAAGGCGGAAACGGCCTGGCCGGGTCAGCCTGACCAGCTTTTCCTCGCTACGGATTCAGGTTGGTGAGGGTGTCCCCCCCGCGGAGCCCGCGGTGTTCCTGCAGGGTGCGGTCGACGGCCGCCCGGTGAGATCGCTCCCTCCGTCTGCCGGGGGTGCGGCGATCGTGTGTTCCGCGTGCTGGTCAACGCGTCCGGCACGGAACGGGAGTGTTCGGGCTGTGACAGCCGTGCGTTCATCGCGGACAGCGAGGAGTACTGGAACGAGGAGTCGGCCGGACGCGGCACCCCCGCAGGACCTTCAGCTGCCTGCAGCAATGCACAGCGCGGTACCGGAGGAACCTTGAAAGTTTAAAGTAGGAATTACTCATGAGCGCACCGACGTCCCGCCGGGATGATTCCCAGCGTCGCACACAAGCGATACCATCCAAGGTTAACTGGAGAGCAAGATGAATCTCGAATCCCTGCAGATGCTGTACTCCGAATCCCGCGGCCACCGCGCATGCTTCAACAGCGACGACTGCGACGGGACGTGCGGTCGGTCATGCTTCAAGACCAATGACGACAACCCCACCCTATGTGACGCATCCAATTGCGGTACCGGCACGATCGCTTAACCCTCTGGAAATCGAAGCACTCCACCCGAGGGCAGGCCTGAAGGGTCATAGCCGCCCGAAAGCTCAAACCTCCGGCAATTTCCTAATTCCACCTACAGGCTACGGCATTCCATTTAGTTACGTAGGTTCATTTTTACGCCATGACGATGAATGACCTAAAGAAAGAGGTTGAACGATGCAATCAATTAATGACCTGCAGCTACTTCCCGAAAGTAGGCTCGTCGTGTTCGGCGCCGGTGGAGACTGCGGCGACTCCTGGATGCCGACTGAGACGCTGTGTGCAGAAACAGGCTGCGGCTGCACGGACGGGACTAAGTGGATTACGATTTACACCGCGCCGTAGAGAAGAAGTATTAATCCAGCATAATTCAACTGGCCTCTCAAATTGGGCCTTTTCTCTCGTAGCCTGGAAGGGCTCAGTGAACCTCTTTCATCCTGTGCTGGAGGGTGAAATGGGCTGGTCAGTGGGTGTGGTGACGAGGCAGGGCCCCTCGTCGTTGGCGTGGTGATTCCACTCATCACACCGGCGACCGAAGGGGCCCTGTTGGTTCCGTATCCTGCCACGCTCGACGTCCCGCACGAGCTCGTCGAGCATGTCGCCTGGCTGCTGTATGAGCACCGCCAGGCCTGCAATACCCGCTGGCGCAGGCTCGGCTGCTTCAAGCAGGCACTCCTCACGCTGGGCACCTGTGTAAGAACGAGACGTTCTCGCAGCTCGGAGCGGGTTTCGGGATATCGCAGGCCACCGCCTGGCGGTACGTCGACGAGACCTTGGACGTCCTGGCCGGCTGGGCACCCGGCCTCCACGAAGCCCTCACCGGCCTCGGTGAAGGCGACCACGTCATCGTTGACGGCACCCTGATCCCCATCGACCGGATCCACGCGGACGAGCCGTACTACTCGATGAAACACCGCAAGCACGGCATGAACGTGCAGGTCATCGCCCGCCCCGACGGCACACCGCTGTGGTTCTCCCGCGCGGCACCCGGCCGCACCCACGACCTGACCACGGCCCGGGCCCACGGCATCGTGAAGGCCTGCCTCACCCGGCAGATCCCGTTCTCGCCGACCGCGCCTGCCAGGGCGCCGGCGCCACCGTCCGCACCCCCTGCTGCCACCATCGCGAACAGCCCGAGCACTACCAGCAGTTCAACCGCGGACACGCCCGACTCAGAGCACCCGGTGAACGCGCCTTCGCCCTGCTGAAGTCCTGGAGACCGCTCCGGCGAGCCAGAGCGTGCGGGACATCGGGTACGGCACGACAGGGAACCAGCAGAGCCCCACGGCTGAAGAGCTGAGCGCAGAAGCAGCGCCGTGGCCGGCGACGTGATCGACCCGCCGACGGCGACGTCCGGTGAGATCATCATCAAGACCGGTGGCTGATCGCCGTACGCTTTGGTTGTCTAACCCGCTGCAGGAGCACGGTTCTGACAAGGCCTGCTGCCATGCCGGCTCGCAATGCTTCTGCGCCGAGGCTTGGCGAGAGTCCTCGCTTCCTGTGGCCTGAGCGGCCTGCATTGGCGTTGATTGGGGTCGCCCCCTCGCAGGAGATGGCGACCCCGTCCCATTGCACACGCTGGCCGCACCACCGCCCCTTCGCTGATCACGGACGGTCCAGTCGCTGAGGGCGGCCTGCCCCGGGCCGCGAGTTCGTTGGGGCGGTGCTGTCAGCTTCCGTAGGGGAGGAGTTCGGCGTCGATCCGTTCCCAGGCGGCCTTGAGCTGGGCCAGCCGTTCTGTCTCGTACGGGGCCTGGTCTGCCTGTTCGCGGGCATCCTCGGTGAGGTGGAAGAGCTGGTCGCGGCCGCTTGTGCCTCGGTAGTACTTCCAGTCGCCGCGGCGCAGCGCCCGCTCGCCGCGCACCCGCCAGAACAGGTCGCGCTCGGCGACCTTCTTTCCGTGTAGGAGGTGTCCGGCGAGGCTGGTGCCGTCGAGGGGGTAGGCGGGGTGGGGCCGGGCGCCGCCGATGTCGAGGAGGGTGGCGGTCCAGTCGGGGGAGTACACGGGCAGGTCGCTGGCCTGGCCGCCGTCGATCCTGGCGGGCCAGCGCAGGATGGAGGGGACGCGGATGCCGCCTTCCTGGAGGGAGGCTTTGTTGCCGGTGAGCGGCCAGTTGTAGGAGAAGCGCTCGCCTCCGTTGTCGCTGCCGAAGAAGACGAGGGTGTCGCGCTCGCGGCCGGCCCGCTTGAGGGCGGCGAGCACCTTGCCGACGGAGCGGTCGAGGTCCTCGACCATCTCTTTGTACTTGTTGATGGAGCCGCCGTCGAAGTGGAAGAGGGCGAATCGGTCGCCGGTTTTGATCCGCCGGGTGATCTCGGCCCCGGTCTTCTCGTCGCCGTCGGCTGTCCAGGGCCAGTGGGGGGTGGTGAAGTTCAGGTTGAGCAGCCAGGGCTTGTCGTGGTCGCGGCTGACGTACTCGCTCGCCCGTTCGGTGAGGATGCGGGTGTAGTAGCGCAGGTCCTTGTAGGTGGCGTCGCCCTCGTACAGGTCGTACTCGGCGAACAGGCCGAGCTTGGAGTAGTACTCCAGGGCGCCGCCGAAGTTGCCGAAGAACTCGTCCCAGCCGGAGCGGGTGGGGGAGTAGTCGGGCAGGTAGCCGCAGTGCCACTTGCCGATGAGTGCGGTGCGGTACCCCGCGTCGCGCAGCAGCGAGGCGAGCGTGGGGTGGGTGGGCTCCAGGCCGGCGGACTTGTCGGCGATGGGCTCGGCGAGACCGCCCTTGGTGCGGCCCGGGTAGCGGCCGGTGTAGAGGCTGAAGCGGGTGGGGGAGCAGGTGGCGGAGCCGGAGTAGGCGTCGGTGAAGCGGACGCCCTGGCGGGCGAGACGGTCCAGGTGGGGGGTGTGGATGTGCGGGGAGCCGTAGGAGGAGAGGTCGGCCCAGCCGAGGTCGTCGCCGAGGATGAAGAGGATGTTGGGCCGGGGCGCGTGGTGCCCGGTGGCGGCCCGGAAGGGCCGCTCCTCGGCAGCGGCGGAGGTGGTGGGCGCCGTGGCGCCCAGGGCGACTCCGGCAGCGGCGCCGACGGCGGCACCGCCGAGGGCACGCCGGGACAGGGACACAGACATACGGTTCCTTATACGAGGCGGTCCGAAAGGACCAGGTGTGGCTGATGCGGTGTTGTCATCGGCTACCGGACCTCAGGGACGCCCCGCTTATTGCGTGAGAACTGAGGGCAACGCCGGTCAGGGGCCTTCGACTGGGTGTACTCCTCGTTGAGCCTTGTGAAGCAGGAGACGGCATACCGGCGCCGATCTGCCGGCGGACAGTAGCAAACCACCATCTGACCAAAACCCACGTCGCGGGACATACCGCCAAGCGATGGAGTGCCCCGTGCACGACGGTACTGCTTTGAACCGTTCCGACCTCTCTGCCGCGCCAATGTGAGTCATTGGAGAGGGTGAGACACGTGCCCTCGCGAGATGAGGCATGCTCAGGACTTGTGGATCGGCTTGGGGTGCGGTGCCTCGCGGGACGCGCAGGGCGTGCCCTCCCGGGTGGTCGGCTCATGGTCACCGAGTAGGCCCGCGCTGCGAACGCGGGTCGGGAAGGCGCGCCCTGCTCAGCGTAGTCAGCGAAGACAGCACCACCGAGACCGGTAGGGGACGAGCTGCACCGTGTACTGAACGCCGTCCGCGCGGGCTGCTGGGGAGCACTGGCCGGATGGCCGGGATCCTACTGGGTGACCGCCGCAAACGACCGTGAGCGGGTCGTCCTCGGGGACCTGGCCGGACTCCGCCCGGTTTACTACACGGCCGGCGGAACATGGGCGACCCGCCTCCGCCTTCTCGGGAAGCGGCTACTGCCGGCCCCGGTGCTTGCGGCCGCGCGCATCGTCGCGGGCGGTGACCACTGGCCCGGTGCAGCATGGCTCCCGGCACAGGATGAAGAGGTCCACTGAGTGGTCGTCTATACACCACTCCAGCGGACGTGACCCACCGCCCGCGACACCGGCTGACCGGCGGCACGACAAAGGCAACGCTCCGGGCCGCGTGATACTCGGGGGCGGAGCTGAGTTTTCCTGGCCTGCGCCATCTTGCGTATAAGCACTAAGTACTCACGTAGCAGTCAAACCGGACCGCCTAACTTCAGTTCTGCGTCGTCGCGGGGCGAAGCCGAATTCCGAAGACCGCGTCGCGGGTCCGCACCTAACGGCATTTCGATAAAGGAGCAATAAATGAATGTCCACATGCTGCAGATGCTCGAACAAGAGCAGTCAACCTTCGCAAAGTGCGGGGACGGGCCGACAACGGCAACTGTGATCATAATCTGCGAGGACACTAACTATGGTCCAGAACGCACCGGAGCTGAAGATGATAACCCGCAGTGCCGATGATGACTGAGTCTCTTTCATTCGAATAACTGTAGGTCAGCAGTGTGCGGACGGCTTGGTGATGGTGTCGATACGGCGGGTGGAGCATCTGCCTAGCCGTAATTGCCGCCAGGACTTCAGTTGTGCGAAGGGTCGAATTCGACCCGGACGAGGTTTTCAAGACGGTTCTAGAGGTCCTGGCTGGGGCAAACGGTCGTCGCCAGCACCGCGCAGGACTGACCATCGGCCCAGGGGGCCATTCCAAAACTTTGGAATGGCCCCCTGGGTTTTCTTCGCTTTCACGGACATCTGAGATCAGGGGTTTCGACTCCGAAAGGATGATGCTCATCAGGGAGAGCGCCGAGATGGTAGAGCTGTGCCGGCGGGGGACTGTTCGGGGGCTTCGGCCTGACCGGGCCCGCGGTGAGGGAGTGGGGCCGCCAGGCCGAAGCCGACGCGGGTGAACGTGATGGCCTGACCAGCAGCGAACGTGCCAAGCCGGCCGCACTGTGCCGGGAGAACCGCGGGCTGCGCGAGGACGTTTATATCCTCAGGCGGGCGACCTTAGACCGTTTCCAACGTGGTTGGGTGGTCGTTGGGTTGTTCATGGGGCGGGGTGTGTGGAGTTGGATTGTTCCGGATGGCTTGTGGGAGATCGCGGAGCCGTTGATCCCACCGTCGAAGACCCGGCCGCAGGGCGGGGGAACGCAGGACACGCCTGATGAGACGCTGTTTCCGCGTCCGCGTGGCCGTCGATCACACCGGGAAGCCATCCATGACAGCCCAGAGTAATTCCCTCATCCACTCGTTGGTGGGGCCCAACCCACTACACTCCCGACGGCGCTCCTGACCAGGCCGGATCGCGAAACGCTGCCGGAGCGCTGGCGAGTTACCTACGCGTCACGGCCACAGTCCTGCCGGGTTCCACCGCGCCAAGGGGTCAGAACCCAGGAACTGATCACGACATCACACACACCCTGGTTCGAGGCGCATTTCGACACCGCTAGATAAAGAAATCCCGGCGGTTCCCCTTGCGTGCGTCCAGCGCACTGCAGGCCGCTGTAGCGGTGCAGTCGAATAGTGCCTCCAGCGCATCCCGCTGACGGTGGTGCGGCCCCGGGTCTTGCCGGTCACCGAGTTGCGGACCGTCCGATCGCCAACAGTTCCATATGGGAAACTAACGAGCGGTTCCCGAGGTATATTCAGTTCACTTCTCGACGGATCTTAGTTCGGCGTGGAGGGAGATCGGCATCCGCCTTCTCGTCGACGCAACTATGAAGCACAAACAGTCAGCGCACCGCGAGAAACTCGGGGTTTGTGGCACACTGGCCACGAGGCACAGGACGAGCCTTTCGGCCGCTAGGCTACCAAGAAACGGCCACCTGTTCCGGGACCCACGGATGTTTGCCTCCATGGCGGAGCCGGAGGAAGAATCCCAACGTACCCGAAGTCCCGCCCTGGTAGTCGGCGCGCTCCTCGTGGCCTTCATTACTCACAACGTTTCGGGCATCCATGATTGCGGCAATTGTTCGAGCCTGAGCGTGGTACGAGTCGAGACCGGTGTAATGGGCCATGTCAAGGAGGAAATGACCTACGCCTGCAAGGCCACAGCACGCGCCCGCGGTAGCAGCCCATGGGTTGCGGATGGCCTCGGCTGCGGCCTGTTCGGCTAGGTCTGCAAAACGCCGTTCGTACGTTGCAGCCCCAAGACGGATGAGGAAGGATCCGATGCCGCCAACACCGCCGCACCAGTACCGTCCTCGGACCACCCTGACGTCGTCCGTGGGGTCAAGCCCTGCATCGCCATTGACAGAGGACGGCCAGACAGTCCCGCTGTCTCGGCGGACGGCAGCACGGACGAGTGTGTCACCGGCTCCGCGCGCGGCTTCGTAGAACCTGCTTCCTGAACCGGGAACACGCGCCTCCGCAGCCTGGGCGATGGCCAGCATGAATGCACCAACTCCAGCAACTCCATGGGCGAACCCGTAGACATTCACGTTCGCCAGGGTCGAGTCCACGTCCTTGGGTATCGGCCAACTCCAGTCGTCACCGTCCCGCTGGGCCGCGCCGAGCACGGATTCCGCACAGGCCAATGAATGCTTCAGCAGTCGCAGGTCTCCCGTGGCCTGCCACAGGTGCAGGTTCGCCATGCCGGCGCCAGACAGGCCATGAGTGATATCGGCGATAGGCCCCTCGGTCGGCAGTTTTATAGCCAGCCCGATCGCGCGCTCCCTCAGTTCGGCATTCCCAAGCAGTTGCCCAGCGTCGTAAAGCGCCCATGCGGTGCCAGCACGGCCGAAGGCCAAGCCCGGAAGCAGTCGAGGGATGGTGAACAGCCTCTGATCGATCCAGGCGGCTGCGTCGGCTACGGCCTCATGCAATGCACCGGTCGCATACATGGCTGCCGCCGTGAGAGCCGCGAGCCCACCAGCGGCACCGTTCCATGCCGTACAGGGATCATACTCCTCTCCGGTTTCATGGCTCAGTTTCCACAGCATCGCCGCGTTGGGGGTCATGGAGGACTGCAGCAGCCGTATCTGTTCGTTGATTAATTCGTCGAGACGTTCGTCCGAGAGTGACATGTCTCCTGCTGCTGACGTCGCCAAGGAGGTGGCACCGCCGGAGAGCGAAGTGATCCATTCGTGGGCCTGTGTGAGAGTCCACCGCTCCTGAAGATCCGTCTGCGTCAACCCGATGAGCAGGTCGATGAATCGAAGTAGGGCTGGATGGGACGCGCCAATTCGGGCCAGGATTTCTTCCACGTCCTGGCCGTCATCTCTCCGTGTCAGCCAAGTGGGCACCAGTGCTGTGATCATGTGGAACAGCGTGGCTCCCAGGCTGTAGCAGTCTGCGGGAGTACTGGCTTCCGTAGCAACATCCCCACGCCCCAACTCCGGGGCCATATACCCTGGTGTGCCTATTGGGCTGCACAGGATGTTGCAGCGTGTCACGTACTCAACGTCGATGATCCGTAAATCTCCCTCTGGGAGTACCATTATGTTCGCTGGCTTAAGGTCGCGGAGCACGTATCCTGCGTCGTGAATCTCTTGTACCAGTTCTACAAGCCGCAACGACATCTGCAGCGCTTCTTCGTTGGATAGGCAGGAGCCTTCCATGTCGTGCTTCGCCGACCACTCTTGCAAGGTTTGGCCGGGTATCTGTTCCTGGACTAGGAAGAGGTCTTCCTGTTCGTCCATGAGTTCCACCCGGGCAGGGGTGACTTGAAGGGGCTGCAATTCCTGCAGGATTCGGCCTTCCTGACGCAGCCGGTCACGCACATCTGTGCCGTCGAGCCCAGACCCGACGTGGGCTCGCGCTTGTTTGATCACCACCTCTGTGCCATTCAGCTCGTCCACGGCACGGTAGACGCCGCCCTTGTTTGCATGCCGGATGGCCCCTGTGACCCGGTACCGATCTGCCAGGAGGATGGAGTCAGGGGGCTGCGGGGTCTCGATCGTCTCATCAGGAAAGGGTGATGACGCCCACGGTGGAGGTGAGAACCATGCGTTGCGCTCGTCAGTAGCTGATGTCCCGTCCGGTCCCACCATCCGTCGCTTGAAGATGCCGTCGTCGGTGAAGTCCGAGTGCCCACTGCCACCAATCTCGCCATAGCGGTAGAAAACCAGGCTGCCCGGACGCAGATGCTTGTCGGACAGAATGCCTGGACCTGGCAGACCCTCAGTGGCCCGATGGAGCTGCTCCGCGAGTTCACGGAACTGGTCGTCATCCTTTGGGTAAACGGTGATGAATTTTCCACCTCCGCCTCGGGCGTACCACTGGTCAACGAGCTGAGACACCCGCCGTATGTCTGTGCCGAACTTGAACGTGCAACCGGCACGCACCAGTACCTCGCCGGCGCGTGCTAGTACTAGCGGTGCTGAGAGAGGTGTCGCTGTCACGTGCAGCTTCCACCCGTGCTCACGATTGTGGCCCCCTGGTGGCGTCAGGTAGCACCAAGCTTCTTCGGGGCGGACCGACCACCTCTGTCCGTTGCACCGGTCCAGTACCGCTCGTATCACGTCGATGAGCAAGACGGAATCCGCCGTCGTTTTAAGCTCACCGGCGCTGCTGAGTTCGTTGCCTGTCATTCCTCAACCTCGGGTCGCTGTGCCATGAATCATCCAGATCCATCCCCTTCCCACCTTCCTAGGGCGCCCGAAATGCTTCCTGAGCAGTGAGTGCTCAAGAGCCCTCATCAGGTCGAATGAATCAGCGTAATGCTTTCGTGGCGTATCGTTCCTTTGAGGTCAAGGTGGCAAGGCGACTTCCTGCACCCAGACCGACCGGCTTCGCGGGCCTCGGCTCCCGGCGGCCCGAGGGCACGCTCCTGGCCGATCTGCGAGGGGCCGCCATCCAAGGCGGCCCAACGGGGCACTTCCGTCTAGGAGCGCCTTCCATGGCGGCACAGCCGCAGGAAGACCCTGATGCGCGAACGGTGGTCGTGGGACGAGTACGGCCACTCCGGCGGTTCTGGGATGGCAGCGGCGCTCCACCAGGGTGAGGCGCAGGGGCGCGCGGATCGAGGACCTGGCTGGCTGCCGTTTCGGGAGTACACGATCAGTAACCGTCGAGGTCGGCCCTCCTCCGTCACGCACCGCCGAACGCTCGGTCGGTGCCGTGGTCAGGGCAGCTGCCCCATGAGTCTGCCGCTTGGGCTACGCCTGCGGTATGCGTACGCCCTGCCGCGGGGACAAGGAGCGTATGCAGATACTTTCTGCCGTTTGAGAGCTTCGCCGACTCTGCGGTCGTCCTGGGACCCGAGGCGTCTGGGCAAGCAGCGCGTCGAAGCGCTCCAGGGGTTCAGGGGGCTGGTCGAGGTCCACGGCACTGTCTCCCGGATCGGCCGTCGGCCTGCCCCGGGCACGCGACGGGTCTGACCCGACTGAGGTCGGTGCCGCCGGGGCAAATCGCACCAGGCCGTGGCGGCGGCCCAGCACCGCTTCCATGCCGGCCCTGGAACGCACCCCGCCGGCGAGAACGTCGCCCCGCGGCAGCGGCACCGATCTCCTGGGTGTATCGGAGCGCTGGCTTCGTGATCTCCTCTGGGCCTGGCTGGCCATGTGCCTGACTGCTGATCAGCCCCGCAGCAGGAACCTGCTGGACTTCACCCGGCGAGGCTGCGGCGAGCCGAGTGCCTGTCTCGAAGCGCAGACACCAGGAGGTGGCCGTGATACTGCGCTGCTGGACAAGTCCCACTTGGACCGCTTCGTGGCCGGCCAGCGCCATCGAGTAGCCCTGGGCAGCCACAGTCGGGCTGGGGGCTCGCAGCAGAGCGCCGTGACCAAGGGCACGCTGCCACCGTTTTCTCCTGGGTCCGCAGGGTGCTGCCTGGGTGACCGGCTGGACATCGGGCACCAGGCCCGCCGCACCCTGGCCGCCAGCCTGCTCAGGAACGGCGGGGACCCCGTGCACGTCAAGCGCTGCCTCGGGGCAGGTCTCCGAACGGATGGCCGAGCACGACGTCCACCGCGCCAGCACCGGTCGCAAGCTGGAGGAACGCCCGCAATGCTGCCTCTCCGCAGTCTCCGTGACCGGACCGGGATCCGAGTAGCGATTACTCAGTGCCAGCTCGGGCGTATCGGCACAAATGGTGCTGAATGCTCGCCCCTCGGACCCGTCTCCTGGAGCCAGAGTCATGATCGACACCCCCCTTGGAATGCTGGAAAACGTTTCCCTTTACGCTGGCCGCCATATAGGGCTGACGGAAGAGGAATCGGGCCGGGTAGCCGCATTCCTTGGGTATCCGTCGGCGGCTCGCCTCTCCGGGGAAGCGGTGCCGGATGCCATTCGCGAGAGTGTGCCCCCGGGCTTGCCGGGCGCGGCGGATGAGCAGACGGTGCTGCAGGAGCTTGCCGGGCTGGCTGCCCGCAACAAGCGCATGGTGAACATGATCGGGCAGGGCTATTACGGCACTTTCACGCCCCCTGTGATCGCACGGAATGTGCTGGAGAACCCAAGCTGGTATACGGCCTATACGCCGTACCAGCCTGAGATCTCGCAGGGGCGCCTGGAAGCGCTGATGAACTTTCAGACGATGATCACGGATCTGGCCGGACTCCCCGTGGCGAGCGCATCCCTTCTGGATGAGGGGACCGCCGCTGCCGAGGCGATGACGGTGCTGCACCGGGCAGCACAGAGCCAGAGCCGGCGTTTCGTCGTTGACGAGGAATGCCTGCCCCAGACGGTCGAAGTGGTCCGGACGAGGGCGGAGCCGCTGGGCATAGAAGTGCTCGTGTGTGACGTAGCGTCTGGATTGCCGGAGGAAAGCTTCTTCGGCGTCCTGCTGCAGTACCCGGGCACTAGCGGCGTGGTGCGCGACCTTGGGCCCGTCATCACACAGGCACACCACCGTGGTGCCATGGCCGCGGTGGCCGCAGATCTGCTGGGCCTGGTCATCCTTGCCGCACCCGGTGCCATGGGAGCCGATGTGGTCGTCGGCAGCACTCAGCGTTTCGGGTGCCCGCTCGGCTTCGGCGGGCCCCATGCGGGCTATATGGCTGTGAAGGCGGATCTGCGCAGGCAGATGCCCGGCCGTCTGGTGGGTGTGTCGGTCGATGCGGGCGGCCGCCAGGCCTACCGGCTCGCACTGCAGACACGCGAGCAGCACATCCGGCGCGAGAAGGCCACGAGCAACATCTGCACCGCAGCGGTGCTCTCTGCCGTGACCGCCGGAATGTACGCCGTCTATCACGGTCCCGGCGGCCTGCGGGCAATCGCCCACCGTGTCCACCGTTACGCCAGGGTGCTGGCTGCCGGGCTTGCCGCCGGGGGTATCGAACTCGTCCACGGCCAGTTCTTCGACACCGTGCTGGCGAAGGTTCCCGGCCGGGCCCGGCAGGTGGTGCAGGACGCTGCCGGGCGGGGCATCAACCTCAGGGCGGCGGGCGAGGACTGCGTCGGCATTTCCTGCGACGAGACCACCCGGCGCGAGCACCTTGAACAGGTATGGGCTGCATTCGGCGTGGCCGGACACGACATCAGCACCCTCGACGCCAGCGTCCGCGCTGCCGGGTCCCCCTGCCCACTGCGGGAAGACGCCATTCTTTCCCACCCGGTATTTCACGAACACCACACGGAAACCGGCATGCTCCGGTACCTGAAGACCCTCGCGGACAGGGACTACGCCCTGGACCAGGGTATGATCCCGCTCGGTTCTTGCACCATGAAAATGACTCCAGCGGCGGCCATGATGCCTGTGACCTGGCCAGGATTCGCCGACATCCATCCTTTCGCCCCTGCCGGGCAGACCGAAGGCTACCGCGAGCTCATCCGGCAGCTGCAGAAATGGCTGGCCGCCATCACCGGCTACGACGCAGTCTCACTGCAGCCGAACTCCGGCGCACAGGGTGAGTTCGCCGGTCTGCTGGCCATCAGGAAGTACCTGGCATCCCAGGGCCAGTCCCACCGCGACGTCTGCCTGATGCCCGAAAGCGCTCACGGGACCAACGCGGCCAGCGCAGCCATGGCAGGCATGCGCGTCGTCGTGATTTCCTGCGACGCCGACGGCAGCGTCGCCCTGGACGACCTCACCGCCAAACTCGAGCAGCACCGCGACGAAGCAGCGGTGCTGATGGTCACATACCCCTCGACGCACGGGCTCTTCGAAGAGTCCATCACCGAGATCTGCACCCTCGCCCACGACGCCGGCGCCCAGGTGTACCTCGACGGCGCCAACCTCAACGCCCTTGTGGGCCTGGCCCGCCCAGGCAGGTTCGGCGCGGACGTCTCCCACGTCAACATTCACAAGACCTTCGGCAGTCCGCACGGTGGCGGCGGCCCGGGAATCGGACCCCTGTGCGTTCGTACGCACCTGGCCCCGTACCTCCCTAACCACCCCGGAGAACCCCACGCCGGACCCGCCGGCGGGACAGGGCCGATCGCGGCAGCACCGTGGGGATCAGCCGGCATCCTGCCGGTCTCCTGGGCCTACATCAGGCTCATGGGAGCCGACGGGCTGCTGAAAGCCACCCAGACAGCCATCCTGAACGCGAACTACATAGCCCGCCGCCTGGGACCCCACTACCCCATCCTCTACACAGGCCCGCACGGCCTGGTCGCCCACGAATGCATCATCGACATACGCCCGATCACCCGCAGCACGGGCATCAGCGTGACGGACATCGCCAAACGACTGGCCGACTACGCCTTCCATGCCCCCACCGTCTCGTTCCCCGTTCCGGGCACACTGATGATCGAACCGACAGAGTCGGAGACCCTCGGCGAACTGGACCGCTTCTGCACGGCCATGATCGCGGTCAGAGAAGAGATCGGCAAAGTCGCCAGCGGCGAGTGGCCGCAGCGCGACAACCCGCTCCGCAACGCACCTCACACCGCAGAATCACTCACCGGTCCCTGGCCGCACCCGTACTCGCGCGAAGAAGCAGTGTTCCCCCTGCCCTACCTGCGCACAGCCAAGTACTGGCCTGCTGCCCGCCGCTTGGACGACGCATACGGGGACCGCAACCTTGTCTGCTCCTGCCCCGCTGTGCAGAACTACGACATCCATACTGCCCAGCGACTTCCCCAGGAGACACCGCTCCTGCCCTGAACCTCAAGCCACGCTCGGTAATCCCCGCCGCCGGCACCGAGGCGGCAGTCTTCGCCCGGCCAGGACACAGGGGGACCGGCCGGGCCGCTCCGTCGGCGGCCGCGTCCTGCAAGGGGCTGACCGGATACCGCTGGGCAGGTGGCCGGTGCTGCGCGGGCCGGGCTCTGCGTGTCTGGTCAAGGCCGGGAAGCAGCAGGCCCGCACGGTCAAGGAGGCGAGCCGCAGCCAGGCCCGCGACACCGCCGGCTGCGACAGGCCGTCAGCTTCGCTGCCGGCCGGTGCGTCGCGTTCCTCGGGGCGGACTCCGGGGTTCTGGTGGCCCGGGCGTTCCCCGGTCTGTCACTGACGGACCGGGGAACGCCCGTGCGGGGCATGTCTCCCAGGCTGCCGATCCTCGCCGGCCAGCAACCCTCCGCATGCGCGGTCGAGCCGAGCCCGGCCGCCCCGTCGTTCCCGGAAGCCCCTACGCGCAGGCCAGGATGAAGCGGCTGCGAAGAGCCCACACCTGCGGTGTGGACGGCGCCGCGCCTGCCCTTCGAGCCCAGCCCGTTCCACATCCGGCAGGATCAGCCCGGCTTTCGGCCGCCCGGCCTGTGCCACAGGCCAAGCCTGTGCATCGGAACAGAGTTCGCAGTTCAGAAGACTGGGGCATGTTTGAGAACGGAGGTCCGACGGAGCGGCGCCTACTGCGCACCGCGCGAGTGAATGGCGGGGTGGAACAACCGGCTCACGGCTCCAGGCGCTTCGCCGTCACCTGCGCCAGGCAGGAGCGCGATCCGGCAAAGGGCGTCGGGCTACCACACGGCCCACCAGTCCCAGCCCGGTGTGCCGACGGACCGGATGCGGGCAGCTGCCGGTGCCGCCGGCGCAACGGCGGAGACCTCCTCCGGCAATGCGGTGGAGTTCATGGTCTCGTCTTTCCTCACCTGCTCGGGCCACGGAGTCACGACTGGCTCGGCTGCCCGCTCTGCTCCCGGGCATCGCCGGTGACGGCTTTGCTGGTCGAGCCTGTAACACCGTGCTCGACCAGCGCACGCACAGCAGGAACTGTGAGGGGTGCGTGACGAGCTCGAGGCCGGGCAGGGACCGTCCGGGTATGCATGTCGCCACGTAACTCGCGGCGGATGCAGAGGCGCTTGAACTGGGGGAGCCGGGAAAGTCCGTTCGGCGGCCCAGCGGGTCCTGCCCAGGCCGGGAGTCGCGGGCTGCGCCCTTGCGGCGATCTCGGTGTGATTTCCGCAGGCTCGGTGGCGGCAGCGGTACTTGCCGTAGCCGTAGCCCCGGCCGGCGGACAGCCGGCCCCGCCGGTGACGCGGCCGGCCGCGGACCACGCGGATGCCGGGTATCGCGTCCGGCGGGGCCTCAGCCGGGTGAGTCGTGACCTTGTGCAGCTCCGGCCAGACGCCCCGGCCTTGGTGCAGTCCTGCAAACGCCGCCAGGCGGTCGCGGTCACGCCACTCCACCCGGCCTGGGCAGCCGGAACGTCCCGGCAGCTCACGATCTTGCACAGCGTGTAAGCGCGCCCCGCAGCCCGGCTCGGTCATCCACCGGCAGCTGCCGCATCAGAACGGATGCCACATGCGGAATCTGCCACACCGATTCCCGCGGGGACTCCTGACGGGCAGTAATATCTCAGCATGCCTACCTCATGGGTGCGCAAGGATGCTCCCTGGCGGAGAGCGGGGCCAGCCGAAGGTGACCCGTTCGGCATGCAGTCACCGGCCTGAGTGATCAAATCGGGCAGGGACGTGCCTTCCTGGCTGATCTCCGGATGGGTCCGTGCTTCGCCCCCGCCGAATGACGGCGAACGCCGGCAATCGCGCATTGGGGATATCGGCCGTCATTTACGGATCAACATCGAATCGGTCCGCGCCCTGCCCTATCCAGGTCCCTCCTCCCGCGCTGGCCTGTGAGGGTGCGGAGAAAGAGACGGAGAAAGCAGCTGCTGCGACTCCAGCTAGAAGAGCATAAAAGATCTTACGCATGGTGTCCTTTCGTGTCCTTCGAGTTGCTCGAAATATGAATGGTGCAATCTATTCCGCCTCGCCTCTTGAGTATGACTTACCTGTTTCACGCCATGTTGGCGGCGTTTTGCCGTGCAGTGCGAGACAAGCCCTCGGGCGGGCGGCGGGCAAGCAGCGCCCCTGTTACAGGCGGCGGACCGATCGGGACGGCCGGCACTGAGTAGGGCCGGCCGCGGGGCATCCGCGTACGCGGGGAGCGCGCCCCTGTCTTTCCCACCAAGTTCGCTCCACCGGGCAGAGTGCTGCGGACAGGGGTTTCTCCGGTTGTCCTGTGATGCCCGGGCGGTGCCGCCGGGACGTCGCGGCTGTCAGTTCTCCGGGGCCACCTGGCCGTTCGCCCGCGTCGGGCGGCTCCCGGGAGGCCGTTTCACTGGGGTGGCCGGTTTGGAACTACAGCGTCGAGGCCCTGCCAGGCCGGTGTCGGTGGCCGCTGCTACATCCATGTCAGGAGGTCCGCATAGGCACGGCCCTTGGAGAGGACAGTTCATGACGCCTGAGGAGTATCACCGTGTGCGAGGCCACGTCCGCCGCAATCCGGGCCGCCCGGTCCACGATGAAGATGAGTCCGTGGCTGATCGGCTGAGTTGCCGCCGTGTTCGTTCTGTGGGCGCAGTTCTTCGGAGCCGAGGGGGCAGCGCCGACGCAGCCTGCCGCTCCCGGAGTGACGGTGACGCCGGCGACCGACCGCTGCTGGGGCGGCGGTCCTGATTGCCGCAGCCGCGGTCACGCTGGCGGTGCGGTTGCTCGTGCGGGCGGGCGAAGCCCCGGTGGCCGGTCATGGCTGTGCTCGCCCTGCTGGGGTTCACGGCCTGCGCCTGGCGGGCTCCAGCGGCCGCCCGCGAGCACGCCGCGCGGCGCGCACAGCGTCTGTCGGTCCTGCGGTTCACTCTGGCAGAGCTCGATGCGATGGACGACCGGCAGTCTGAGTTCGCGCTGCGGGACTTGCTGATCCGGGACGCCTGGTCGGCCCGTCAGGTCGGACAGCAGGGCGACCAGGCTGCCGATGCCATCGCCGACCACCCGGCGTACGGGCGGCTCGTCGTCCAGGCCAAGCACACAAAGGCCGCCGTGAAGGCCGGCTCCCAGGTGATGTACCTGGTGAAGGGGGCAGCAGGTCCCGCACACCGGGCGAATGCGGCGGTGGTCGTGACAAACAGCGGCTTCACCCGTAACGCCAGGGAATGGGGCGAGCGGCACACTGTGGGCTGGACCGGCCGTGAACGGCTGCGCTCCTGGGCCGAGCAGGGCGTCCCGCTCCACCGGATCCCTCAGCTGCCCACCCTCACTCTGAGGCGGCTGCCTGGCGCTCGCCGGCCCTTGCCTGCCCCGCCATACAGGCGGACCGCTCCCGAGGGGAGGACGGACGTGTCCGGTGAAGACGCTCCCCAGTCCGTTCCGGCCAGGCCGGAGCCGGGCCTGCCCACCTGCCAGATGAAGGAGTTCGAGGCCGTGAGCCCGACCGGATTCAAGTACGCCTGAGCCGGACTCCCCGGCCTGGGACGGCCTCCCCGCCTGGCGAGCCGGCGGACCGTGGTCCAGTGCAAACGGCTCAGCAGGCCCGTGGACCCGCCGGCCGTGCACCAGTTCAACGGCACCGCCCGCCCCGGGTACGGTGCCGATCATGCCGTTCACCATCCTGCAGGCAGGCGCAGGGGAAGCCGCCGCTCGCCGCCCGGGTGGGCGCCGGGCTC